>NZ_SNUQ01000003.1 GCF_012027555.1 Thermococcus sp. CX2
TTGTCCATACCCTTCGGACCGAGGGTGGTCCTGATGGTCTCGGCGACTATCCTAGCGGCCAGAATGTTGAGCCTCTGGGCGTCCCTTCCAACGTACCTCTGGGTTCCCTCGGGCAGAATAACAACCGGCTGTCCAGCGAGCTGGGCCATCTCCCCTCACCTCCGCCCGTTCTCTTTTTTATGAGTGGAGGACTTTTAGTTACAATTAGTGCATCCGCTTTATCGTTCCTTTGGGCTATTTATAAAATTTTCGGTCCCTTGCTACGCCAGTGCGGCAGTGCGGTACGCCAGGGGATGAAAGTTTCAGGAAATCAGAGCCGCCAGGTGACCCAGTCTTCTCTCTTAACACTAACACCGTCATTCTTCCAACTACAGAGCGCTTCAGAGGGCTAAACTTTGTGCACCTTTGCCCCAGCAACCCGCTCCAGGATGGGGACGTAGGACAGGCCCGGGTTTATTCCCCTTCCTCTCGTGTCATAAACCGTAAGCTCAATATCCCTCTTTTTCAGCGCCCTGGCCAGCTCCGTTATTTCCTCCTTAATCCTCTTTCCAAAGAACGGAACGTTCGCCTTTCCGTCGGTTATTAGAAAAGCTCTCACCTTGACCGACCGGTCCTTCATCCTCTCCCTGTTCGCTAAAAGCAAAAGATTGTAGAGGGCAGAGCTTAAAGGTGTCCTCCCTCCAGTCGGAACGCTCTCTATTTTCTCAAGCACTTCCCAGTAGTTCTTAGTGGGTGGGACGAATATCTCCGCCTGGTTACCTTTCGCAACGATCAGGGCCATCTTTGACTTTTTGATGTAGCCGTTCTCAACCAGCTTCTCCGCTATCCCCTTCGCGATGCTAATTCTTTTCTGCACAGCCATGCTTCCGCTCGAATCCAGGAGCAGAACCCAGAGCGTTGGTGCCTTTGCTTTCCTGACTCTAACGCGAAGGTCGTTTAAATCAAGCTTTATTGGAGGCTTTTTTCCATTCAACATGGCGCAGATAGCCGAGTTGTAAAAATCAACATCCCTTATTTCACCTTTGGGGGGAACGTAAGAGACGGGAATGCCTTTCGGAAAGTTTACCACTGTAACGCTGACGTCCCTTGAGGAGCGGTATCCTATGAATTCGCTTCCATCGAAGTTTTTGCTCTCTATCCTTGGGATTTTAGCTTCGCTTGAGCGAAAATTTTTCTCTAAATTTCCAATCCCCTGACTTCGAGACTCCTGGTTTCTCCTTTCACTTTTTTCTTCCTTCTTGTGCTCATGCTTATGGTCGTGTTTGTGGTCGTGATTGTGCTTGCCATCGTCCTTAGGCTTTGGGGGCCTCATCTGGGGTGGCTTTTGGAAGGGCTTGTCCCGCAGGCGGTGCGGTAAAGCTAATTCCATGGCTTTTTCTAGGTCTTCCAGTGAGACCCTTCTCCTTCCGTTTAGGGCAGCTATTGCCTTGGCCGTCTTTATCGTTGCTATCTCGGCCCTGTTGGTTTTGATTCCCAGGTTAACGACCGTTTCAGCCAAAAGCTTCAGCAAATCGTCGCTTATCTCGACCTTCGGCAGAATCTCCCTTGCCTTAACGATCCTCTCCGTGAGCTTCTTCTCTTCGCTCTCATACTTTCTGTAGAAGCTTATGGGGTCTTCATGGAACTCCTCAACGCGCTTGACTATCTCTATCCTCTCCTCTGGGTTCATCGGTGCTGAAACTTCAACGCATAAACCGAACCTGTCGAGGATCTGCGGTCTGAGCTCGCCTTCCTCAGGGTTCATGCTTCCAACCAGGATGAACCTCGCCGGATGCCTGAAAGAAATCCCTTCCCTCTCTATCGTGTTCCATCCCATTGCTGCAGCATCTAAGAGTGAATCGGCTATGTAGTCATCGAGAAGGTTCACCTCATCGATGTAAAGGACCCCTCTGTTTGCTTCCGCTAGTATTCCCGGCTGCAGAGCTTTTTTGCCCTCCTTCAAAAAGCGCTCCACATCAACGGTTCCAACGAGCCTGTCTATGGTAACACTAAGGGGCAAGTCCACAACGCGCATCTTCCTCTTTGCAACCGGCAGCTCTTCTCCCCGCTCATACCTCTCATAACAGCTGTCGCACATCTCCAAAGGATTTCTCGGATTGCAGTTGAAGGGACAATCTGCCACAACTTCAATCTCGGGCAAAACGTTGGCCAAAGCCCTAACTAGGGTCGATTTCCCCGTTCCCTTATCACCCTTAAGCAGGACACCACCGATCAGCGGATTAACGGCCACAGCCAGCAACGCCAGCTTGGCCTTTTCCTGCCCGACTATTGCAGAGAACGGGAAGACCAAACGCTTGTCTCTTTGAGCTTTTTCCATTGATGTCACCTCCTCAGATCTCTTCTTCAAGCATTCCGTCCAGCTCAAGGTATCTGTCCTCTAGTTCATCCAAAACTTCCTCATCAGCGTCCCAGTAACCCCTCTTATTCGCTTCAAGGAGCCTTTCGAGTATTTCCTTTGTCGCATACGGATTGCTTTCCTTTAGCCTTTCAAATATCTCCTCATCAAACACAAACCTTTCAGCAACTTTATCCCATACCCAGTTTTCCACGGCATTTGTAGTTGCCGCCAAGCCGAGCAGGTTCTCAATCCTTTCCGCTATTTTTTGCACTCCTAAAAACTCATGCTTCAGCATCTCATTTATCCACTTTGGATTGAGGATCCTTGTTATGGTTCCTCTTTCTATCGCCTCTTTAACGCTCTCAACTTTTACAACCTCCCTTGTAGTGTCCGCTATGAGCATTTCTGGCTTCTCACCCTTCAGGAGTTCAATGGATTTTGATAAACCGCCAAAAAACTCGTAGTAATGGTCTAAATCCGTGATTTCGTAGTCGTGAGAGTCCCTCACTTGCGAAACGAGGTCCACTTTCCTCAAAAGACTTTCGAAGACTTCACGCGCCTCCCTGGAGTAGTGCCCTTTTGTGTATGCGTAACTCATGGAGGAGATGTAAGCTTCTGCTAGGTCTCTTTCTTCGCCCCAAATGCCATCCTCGACAAGTTGGAGTAATCTCGTGTTGTATTCTGTTGAAGTAGGCCCAAAAATTCTCGCCTTTGCCAGCTCTCCATAGTTACCTAGCTCTTTCACATGTTTTTTCACAAAGTTCATCTCTTCCGGCTCATCAAGCTCCGCGACCATTCTAAAGGCTTTATCGAGCAGCTCCATAACATTTGGAAACATCTCCCTAAAGAAGCCACATATTGTAACGACAACGTCTATCCTCGGCCTTCCAAGTTCCTCAAGGGGAATCACTTCAAGCTTCTTTTCCCAGGGGCTTGCGTGAACTACCCTGACCCCAATGTATTCCAGTATTTGGGCGATTGTTTCTCCATAAGTTTTTGCCGTTTCAAATCCCCAAAGAACTACACCGACGCTCTCTGGATATTTTCCATGCTTTTCTAGATATTTCCTTATTGTTGTCTCTGCTATTTTCCTTCCCCTCTCAACGGCGGATTCCGTTGGGACTTTTAGCGGATCAAATGCGTAAATGTTCCTTCCCGTTGGCAAGACCTCTGGATTTCTTATAACGTCTCCTCCAACGGAGGGCTCTATATACAGCCCGTTCAGACCTTCAATCAAGTTTTCAAGCTCCAAAGAGTTATCTGCAAACTTTTTAGCAACCTCAAGAGCGTGTTTCAGTGTCTTCTCATACTCCGGGAATCTTTCGCCCTTTAAAAATCGCTTAACAATTTCTTTCGCCTCTTCCTCGATTTCTTTGAGTTTTGATGGGTTGTTAAGCACTTCTTCGTAGGCTAAACCCTTCTTCTCGGCGATTAACCTGTTCAGGGACTTTATCTCCCCTCTATCGTATCTTGCTATGAGTGTTATGAAGTCCTCCAATTCCTCCAGGCTGTATTCCTCCCCTATTACGTGCAGGCCCTTTGGAATTATTGAGCGTTTGTATTCGTAGAGTTTTGCCTCTATTTCGTCCAGGTTGTCCCCAAGATTTAACTTCTCCGCAAGCTCTAACGCTTTTTTCTTTGCTATCTCCGCCCTCGGCTCATCTTTGCCTGAGGCCTCTCTGTACTCATTTAAGAGCTCCTCAAGCCTTGCATATTCCTCGTAAAGCCCGGAGGTCGTATATGGAGGGGAGTTGTAGCTGATTAAAGTCCCGTAAAGTCTTCTTTTGGCTATCGTCGCTTCAGAGGTGTTTATAACATGGTAGACGTAGAGGTTTGGCATCGTTCCGATTAAAATGTCCGGGAAGCATTTCGAACTCAATCCCACTTCCTTCCCTTTCATAAACTCCGCCAGCCCGTGGGTTCCAACGTGAATAACACAATCCGCCCTGAAAACATTCTCAATCCACTTGTAGAATGCTATGTACTGATGGTGAGGCGGCTTAGTTTGGTCGTGAATTGCCGAATAAAGATCCTCACAGCTCAGCGGGGGCCTTGACGGCTGAACGCCAATGAAGACGTTTCCTAAAATTACTCCGGGGATTAAAATGCCATCCTCATCGACCATTATTTCTCCCGGCGGCTCTCCCCAGAATTTTATAACCTCCTCTCTAACATCCTCCGGCAGCTCGTTGAAGTATCTCAAATACTCTTCAAGGCTCATCCTCGGACATTCGATTTTTTCTGGGGGATAGAGCTTTGGATTGAAGAGCTTTCTTTCTATGAATAGATCCTTTATTCTGGCTTTCTCAACTTTGTAACCTTCTTTTTCAAGCCTTTCAAGAATCCTCTCAACGCTCGCAAAGGTGTCTATGTAAGCCGCACTGCCGAGATTCTCTTCTCCAGGAGGATAATTGTAGATAATTATTGCCATCCTCTTCTCTTCATTTGGCTTCCTTTTAAGCTCAAGCCATTTGTTCACTCTATTGACAAACCTATCAACCCTATCCGGTATAGGGACAACTTCACAATCTCTCACCCCGCAGATAGGGATGGGCTCAACCCCACCATCCATCTCCGGCAGTTCAACAGTAGTTATGGTCTGAAGGACATTTAATCCCCTCTTGCTCCTTTCCCAGTCCTCTATCTCCTGCATCAGCATTATAGCCGGCGTGAACAGCTTTGCCTTTTTCTTTTCCAAAAACTCTATCGCCGGCCTTGGGTCACCTCCCAAAGGCCCTCCGTTCAGCCGGAACCACAGCAAGCTGATTATGCAGTCGATGTCATCCTTAAGGTACTCCCTCATGGCTTTCAGATTCACAATCCCGTCGGAGTATACGGGGATTATATTCGCGTCCAGCCTGTTCATGATCTCCCTAAGTGTCGGTATGCAGGATTCGAGGTGCATCCCGCCGTAAAAGATTATTCCAACAGTTGGCTTGCTTGGATCGATTTGGGGCTTATAACCGTACCCATAATCTGGGTGATACAGGCCAATCTCTGGATATTCAATTGGATTCCCAGCCCTGACGTCCAATCCCTTTATTTTGCAGATAAAGAGGAACATGTTCTTGTAGTTCTCATAGCCTCCGTTGGCCCAATACTTCACAATCCTGATGTAACTCCTGGCATCCCTAAAAACTCCAAAAGGCAGAATTTTTCCCATCGCTTCTATAATGGTCTGAATTCTGTTTATCCACTTCTTTACGCTTTCAGGATTTGTTCCGTAAGACATGTTAGCTCCTTTTACCCTGCTCATTCTAAAATTGCCAAGCTTTGCGAGGGAAAACAGGGAAGAGCCGCCAACTAAGATTACAACGTCCTTATCTTTATAATCAAGCTCTGTAAGCGAGAGAGGATCTCCTCTAACGTCTATTAAAACTATGTCTGCCCAATCAACATAGCTCTGGAGGTTATCCACCTTGTGAAGGTCGTGAGCAAATATTAGCTTGACATCTGCATGCTCCTTAACATCCTCAATTGCCCTCACGATGCTTCTGTTCACAATGGTCGAGATTAAGAGAATCTTCACCCTCTTATTTTCTGCCATAGCTCTTCCACCTCCCTTATGTTTTCACTCCAGTGTTCGTCGTCTTCAGCCGTGTAAATTTCAATCGTCCCGCCCTGGACTTCCCCTTCACCAAGGCTTTCCTCCAGAATTCCCTCAATTTCCGAATAAACTTCCATGAGCCTTTCAATGAGCTCATCGCTCGTCTCCCACAGGCCGCGCTCATAAGCTTCAATCAATCTTCTTGCAATTTCCTCAATAGCATAGGGATTATGCTCCTCAAACCATCTCCTCATCTCTTCGTCCAGAACGTATTTCTGTGCTATCTCGTCAAAAACCCAGTCTTCAACGAGCTTCGTCGTTGCCTCCCAGCCGTATAGGTGGTTGATCTTCTTGGAGAACTCGCTCGCCCCCCTGTAGCCGTGCTTCTTCATCTCCTCAATCCAGCGCTCGTTGAGGAGCTTTGCCCTGACGACTCTCTCGAGCTCAACTTTCATGTCAACGATTTTGGTATCGCTTATGTCCCTCGTGTCTGTCTGAACCACTTCAGCGTTCTTGCCGGTTAGGGCATCAACTGCGGCCTTGAATCCTCCGTGATGGGCAAAATAGCAGCAGCAGTTAGTCGGGTCGTGCTCGTCGCTTATGTGGTTTCTGTTGATTATATCTACTTCCTTTAGGTTCAAGACCAGCGAGTCATATGCTTCAACGCCAAAGGTATCCTTTCCGTAGGCGTAGCCGCTCCACTGAATCCATACCTTAGCCAAGTCCTCATCACTTCTCCAGCCCGATGATTCGACCGCTAAATTCACTCCAGCCCCGTAGGCACTCGGTGGGGCCGAGAAAACCCTAAACCTTGCGAACCTCTGTGCCTCTTCAAAGCTCTTTCCGAGCTCAATGAACTTTTTGATGTGCTCAACGTAGTGCTTTCTAATGTAGTTCATTTCCGGGGGTTCATCCAGCGTAACGACCTTCTCTATGGCCTCGTCAATCAGGTAGATGTAGTTCGGCAGCGTGTCCCTCACGATTCCGCTTATTCTAACCAGGACATCAATCCTCGGCCTTCCGAGCTCCTCCAGAGGTATGACTTCAAGCCCGGCAACCACATCTCCCTTCCAAACCGGCCGGACTCCGATCAGATACAGAATCTGGGCTATCTGCTCTCCATCCGCCTTATAACCGTCTATGCTCCAGAGAACCTGCCCGACGCTTTCCGGGTATTTTCCATGCTTTTTCATGTATTCCTCCAGGAGCTTCTCCGCGGTTTCGACTCCTATCTGCCACGCTGCTTTAGTCGGCAGAGTCCTTGGATCAACTGCATAGAAGTTCCTTCCCGTTGGCAAAATCTCGAACTTCCCCCTCGTTATCGCGCCCGAGGGGCCGGGTTCAACGTATTCTCCACTCAGTCCCTTCAAGAATCCTTCGTGCTCCTTTTTACACTCAATTATTTTCTCTGCAACTTCCAGGGCTTTTCTAAACGTTTCTTCAAGCTTTTCTTCCTTCTTAACTTTAAATCCAAACTTTTCAATTTCTTCTGCAATGACTTCAAAGCTTTCTCCCTTAAGCAAACGCTCCAGGCTCTTGACTGCTATCCTGTGGAAAATCTCCAGAAGCTCCCTGTTCGTGAACCCGTTTGTAGTTCCCAAGGGGTTCTTTTTCATCTCATCGTAGTCAAGGCCCACTGCCTCAGCTATGACGCGCTTAATCGAAGGAGAAGCGTAGGAATCATAGGCCATTGCAGTGGCAACGTATTCTGCCAGCCTCTCGGGCTCCTCTGGCGGATAGCCGAAGATGTGCAGGCCGAGGTTTATCTGGGAGCCCCTCATCAGCTCAACGTAGCGGTGTATCTCCTCTATCGTCCGCTCCTCATCTTCGGGATCTGCTATTCTCAGCCTGTTTTCCTTGGCCTTCTCAAGAATCTGTTCGTAAATTTTCTTTCTCCTTGCCTCGTCTCCCAAGTTCTTAGCCTTTGCATACTGGGTTAGGAGGGAGTCCAAATCGTCCAGAACCTCCGCCATTCCCATCGGGGGGTAGATGTGGTCTATCAACGTTGCGTAGCTTCTCCTCTTGGCGATAACACCCTCCATTGGATTGGAGACAGCATAAACGTAGAGGTGAGGAACGTCGTCCAGGCTCGCCTCAGGGACACACGAGGGGGAGAGCCCGACGCCTTTTCCGGGCCTGAATTCAAGGTAGCCGTGGGTTCCGAAGTGGACCATTACATCAGCCTTGAATTTCCTGGTTATCCACCTGTAAACGGCCCACCACTGGTGCGGTGGGACTATCCTTGGATCATGCAAAATTCTGCACACCTTTCCATCGCACCTTGCCCCAGCGCAGCCGAACTTGGGCTGGGGAGTTATGAAGACGTTCCCGAACCTTATCCCCGGGACGACGAACTTCCCGTCGTGGACCATACCGACCAGCGCTTTGTCAACTTTCCCAGCCAAAACATCCTCAGGTCTTCCCCAGTCCCTGACGATTCTCTCCCTCAAGTCCTCCGGTAGCTCGTTGAACCACTCCAGGTACTCCTCCAGGCCCACGAAGTCAATCGCCCCGCCGCTCTTGACAATCTCCTCAATGCTCGTCCACCTAAACTCGCTTATCGCCTTCCTCTCCAGGATCAGCTTTATCAGCTCTTCACCGTTCTCCGGCAGGTCTTCACCAACGTAGTAGCCTTCTTCTTTGAGCCTGTGCAGAAGTCTGACGATGCTTTCGGGAACGTCCAGGCCGAGGCCAACGGCGACGTTCGCCTCAAGGCCTTTGCACGGCGGGTTTATCAAAACGATTGCTATTCTAACTTCATCCTTGGGCTTCTTCCTGAGCTCGACCCACTTCTTCACCCTTCTGGCCAGGTACTTCATGTGCTCTTCATAGGGCTCGCCCTTCTTGTAGCCCTCAATGTTTCTGGTTCCGGCTATGAAAATCGGCTCAATTGCACCCGCGACTTCCGGAATTATCACCCCATAAACCTGAGTCATGTAGTCAACGCCCTTCTCGCTTTTCTTCCAATCCTCGAGGGACTGGTGGTAGGATCTTATCGGGGCGAAGACCGGGACGTTGAGCCTCTGCAGGTTCTTCAGCTCGACCGTGCCGAAGGAGATTAAGCTCACGAGGGCTTCTACAACCGGCTTTCCATCCTTCATGAAGAACTCCTCAACGGCCTCGCTCTTCTCCCTTCCAAGCCCCGTCCTTGAGTCTTTTCCGTAGGTGAAGACCGGGATTACCCCAAAGCCTTCCTCCTCAAGGGCCCTGATGAGCTCTCCAATTGGTCTGAAGTCCTTGTAGAGCCAGGTGCTCCTCCAGAAGAGAACTCCAATGAGGGGCTCCTTCCCGTAGGCTTTCAGGTATTCGTCCAGGCTTTCAAAAAGGCCCAGTTCAGGGTGGTAAATGCCGTGCATCGGCACCTCTTGGGGATCTTCGTAGTCGACCTCCGCTCCAGCGAGGCCCGCAAGGAACCTGACCAGGTTCCTCAGGTTCTTCTCGCCCCCGAGGACGTAGTAGGTCTTGGCCTTGATCAGAACCTCCTCCGGGACGTTTGCCAGGCCCTCCAGGCCGGCGCAGGCGATGACTTTAGCTTTGCTTTCTTTAATTCTCTCCTCCACTATTCCAGGAAGCTCGTGGGCGTAGATGAAGATTACATCCGACTTCTCTATCTTGTCCAGCTCTCTCTCACAGTTCTGGTCGGTGAGCACGAGCCCATCTATTCTCTCCTCCCCAAGTATCTCTTCTAGCAGGGGCAGGGGCCTCGCGCCGTATCCCAGGATGAAGCATATCATTGAATCACCTCCGTTCTGGGGAGTATGAGCCTGAAGCCGTCGAACTCAAGGACGCACACGGGGACGCCGTAGACATCGCGGAGTATCTCCTCCCGCAGGACTTCAGGCGGTCTCCCGACGGCCCTGATCTTGCCCTCCCTGACGAGGGCTATCCTGTCGGAGTAGAGGGAGGCCAAATTGGGGTCGTGGAGCGTCATGATGGCCGAGATGCCCTCCTCCCGCGCGAGCCTCTTGACTATCCCGAGGACTTTGACCTGGTTCTTGAAGTCAAGGTGAGCCGTTGGCTCGTCGAGGAGCAGAACCCTCGGCTCCTGGACGAGGGCCCTCGCTATCAGAACCAGCTGCATCTGACCGCCGCTCAGCTGGGTGTAAGGTTTATCCTTAAAGCGCTCGAGTCCGAGGAGCCTGAGCTTTTCGAGGGCCTTCTCGTAGTGCTCTTTTCTCGGGCTCTCAAAGGGACCGAGCTGGGAAGCTAAACCCGTGACGACCACGTCCAGAACCGTGTAGGAGAAGGGCGGCGTGTGGGACTGTGGGACGTAGCCGGCCAACTTGGCCCTCTCCCTGATGGGCAGCCCGTGGAAGTCCCGGCCGTCAATGAAGACGCACCTCTCCTTGGGCTTCAGCAGCCCGTAGATGGCCTTCAGTATGGTGGTCTTCCCGCTTCCGTTGGGGCCGAGGAGCGTCACGACTTCCCCTTCCTTCACCTCGAGGGTGACCCCTTCGATGCTGAAATCACCGTAGCTGAACGACAGGCCTCTGACCTCAAGCATCCCATCCACCGCCCGTCTTCCTGAGCAGGTAAGCGAAGAAGGGAATTCCAAGGAGGGTCGTTATTATACCGATCGGTATCTCGTAGGTCGCCACAGACCTCGCGAGCGTATCTGCTAGGGCCATGAACGAAGCCCCCAGGGTTATCGTCAGGGGTATCAGGGTCTTGTGGTCCGGACCGAAGGCCATCCTGACTATGTGGGGTATCATCAGCCCGACCCACCCGATTATACCGCAGAAGGCTATGGAGACGGCCGTTATCATGGAGACGATGACTATGAAGACGAACTTCAGCTTCTCGGTCTCGACACCCACGATTTTAGCCTCCTCACCGAAGGAGAGCACGTTCAGCTGCCAGCGCATTGAGTATATCAGGAAACAGCCGACGAGGATCACCGGGAAGGCCACTCTGACCGAGCCCCAGTCCGAGTTGGCGAAGCTCCCCATGAGCCAATAGACGATGCTCGCCAGCTTGTCGTGCTCCATAAGGAACTTGAGGAGGGATGTTAAAGCTGAAAAGAGGGCGTTGACTATGATTCCAGCGAGAACGAGCGAGACTGGGGTTATCCTCCCGCCGACCCTCGCCAGCGAGGTCGTTATGAAGACCGCGAGGAGCGCGAAGGCGAACGCTGAAGGAGTCACACCTACGCCAACGGAGAGGCCTATAGCTAAAGCCGCGCCGAAGGCAGCCCCGGAAGAGATGCCAAGGATGTAGCTGTTGACGAGGGGGTTCCTGAATATGGCCTGCAGGACGGCACCCGAAATGGCAAGGGCCGAGCCGACGAGCATGGCCATCAGGACGCGGGGGAGGCGTATCTCAAAGAGTATGGTCTGGTAAACGCTCGGGTAGGGGATTGTGACGGAGAAGGATATCTTTCCAAGGGTTAAAGTTTTCAAAACTTCGGAGATGATCTGAGCCCCTTTAAGGAGCACCATACTCACGACGGCGGAGGGAGGAATTGGATAGGTTCCTATACACAGGCTTACGATGAGGGCAAGAACCGGGGAGAGCAAAAAGGAAAGGTGGAGGGCCTTCCTCATGCTCACCCACCCTGGTAGAACGGGCTGTAGAATTTCTCAATCAGCTCGTCCCTGACCGACTCCCAGCTCTGGTAGCGGTCGGGGTAGATTACGTTGGCCATCTGGTAGAGGCCGACTATTATCCTCGGGCCCCAGTCGAGGTAGCCCTTTGAACCTGCGAGGATGCCGTAGACGTGTCCTTCCCTCACGGCCTTGATTTCCTGCCACCTTGAGTCATTTTTAATGCCGTTCACGGCGCTGTCAAGCTTGTCCTGGCTGAATGACGTCACAATTAAAACGTCCGTGTCGTTGCCCCAGTAGGCGATTATCTTCTCGAGGTCGAGCTTGGGCCACTGGGTATCGAAGGTCATGTCGAAAGCTAAGTTGTGGGCACCGACGAGCTCCACCATGCTCGCCCACGCGCTTCCGTTGGCGTAGACAGTGACCGGGCCCGCGATGTCCTTGGGGGCGCTTATGAGAAGGGCGTTCTTCCTCTCACTCTCTGGAATCTGGGCGGCGGTTTCCTTCACGGCGCTGAGCTTCTCCTCCATCCACCCGGCCAGCTCACCGGCCTTCTCTTCTTCATCAAAGACCTTTCCAAGGAGCTCGACGACCTCCACGTTATCCTCGATGGTCTTAGCAGTGAGCGCTATGACGGGTATGCCGAGCTCTTCCGCCTTCTGTATAGTCTCGGCATCGGCGTACTTGCCGCCGTACCAGTCGATTATTATGAGGTCTGGATTTAAGCCGACGACGGTCTCCCAGTTGAGGCCCTTGAAGTTGCTGCCAACGACGGTCTTGTTCTTCACATCATCCGGGAGGTAGGGGTCATAGGGGACGTACTTGCCTATGCCGATTATCCTGTCCTGGACGCCGAGGACGCAGAGTATCTCCGCCCAGTAGCCGGAGAGCACTATCACCCTCTCGGGCGGCTTATCTATGGTGACGGTCCTTCCCGCGAAGTCCGTGACGGTTATCGGGTACTTGGGAGCGGCAGTGGTGGTTGTCTGAGATGAAGTCGTCTCGACGTGACTGGAGGGGGGCGCGGTGGTAGTCGTCGTGGCGGTCCCGCCGCTTATACAGCCGCTCGCCACGACGCCAAAAATCAAAACCCCGACCAGAAACAGGGTGAATATCTTTCCGCGGGATTTCATTGTGCTCACCACCATGTTGTGCTACTAATTTTCAACTTAGTAATACAAAACCCGTGGAGTATAGCTGACTTTTAACACTTTTTAAAACAACAAGTTCCAAACTTATGGTTTTTGATAATACCAAAAACGAAAAGAATTAGACCCACCTGTTTATGTGGACTTCGACGCCGAGCCCTCAAGCCCTATCCCTGTATGTTCCACTTCTTCCTTTAGCCCAGGGATTTTAGCATTAGTCATTGTTCCGAGCCTTTAGAATCAAGCAAATGTCCGAGTCTTTGATGACACATCGGCCGGGTATAAGCCATACCTTTTTAACTGGTTTAGGCTAACCGAAGGCAGGTGATGAGGAATGAACGAGTTTGAGAAGGCGTTAGCCGAGAAGGACTGCGAGAAGCTCCTGGAGCTCTTTGATGATTACATAGAGGGCATTGAGGACGAAGAGAAGCTCAGGGAAGAGCTGAAAAAGCTTGAGGAAGTCGTCATCGAGTGCGACGACCCCTACGATTTGGCCCACGAGATAGCTCACGTCTACGCCCACCTCGACGACGTCGAGAGGGGCATCGAGCTCTACAAGAGGATAGCAGAGAGGAAAAAGGACGACCCCGAGGAGTACGCTACCGCGCTCTACTATCTGGCGGATGCATACGAGCACTTCGGCATGCCCGAGAAGGCAATAGAGACATATGAGGAGCTTCTCAAGCTTGAGGAAGAACTTGGAAACGAGAGGGAGATAGCCCTGACCCTGGCCAACCTGGCGATAAACTACGACGAGCTGGGCGAGACCGAGAAGGCCCTAGAGCTCATGGAGCGCGCGAGGGACATCTTCTCGAGGCTCAGCGACGAGAAGAACCACCTCATAAGCCTCCTCGACTTGGCCCACTTTCACTACGAGCTCGGGGACTACGAGAAGGCGGAGACTCTCATCAGAGAAGTCCTCAGGAGCCCGAGGGAGGACGAGATTGAGATAAACGCCAAGCTCGTCGAGGCCGAGATATGGGCTGGCAGAGAGGACTACAAAAAGGCATTCTTGGCCCTCAGGGACGCCCTCCTGAAGGCGGTAGAGACCAGCGACGAACTCTTTGGGCTGGTCTTCGACACGCTGGTGGACTTCATAGAGGGGCTCTTCAACGAGAAAGCCTACAGGGAGGTCTACGAGAACGTCCACCTCTTTGCCGAGGCCTTTGAAGATGACACGGCCGACTTCTTCAGAGCCATAGGCGAGCTCGCCCGCTGGAAGGAAGGTGACGAGGAAGCGAAGAAGAGGTTCGACGAGCTCTATTCAAATGTCGAGAACGAGGATCTGAAAGCAATCCTCGACGAGTGGAAGAGGCCGAAGCTGAGCCTGAGCGTGGGGCTTTGAGCTGGAGTATCCCTTTTTGACTCCTTTTTAATATTCCGTATAGAAACGCAACGGCCTACAGGCCAAATGATTCCCAGACAGAAGCCTGGAAGATTAAAAGTAGAGAAGAGGATTCAGATCCTCGAAACGGTCTCAACTTCCGCGCTCTCGACGTTCTCAACCTGCCTGAAGATCTCGGTGACCTCGTCGTAGGAGTAGCCCTCGGCGTCCTTACCGAGGATGTAGAACTTAAGCGCAACGAGACCGAAAGCAATCGGCTCGCGCTCGACCTTGGCGAGGCCGAACTTTTCTGGAATAACAGCCTTGAGCTTCTCCTCGAGCTCGTCGAGGTTGACATCCGGGTCGGTCGGCATGATCTTTATAACGCCAACAAGGTTGAAGTCGCTCATTCTTTTTCACCTCCTAATTCATGGCCCCTCCCAGCCGCACTTGGGGCACTTGTAGGGGACTGAGAGGACCCTGCAGCTTTCGCAGCGCCAGATGATCTCCTCTCCACAGTTCGGGCAGACAAAGTGAGTGGCGTGCTCCCTTGGGGTTATCTCCTTTCCGCATGACGTGCATACGGGTATCTCGAACTTGGCTTCCACTGCGAACACCTCCAAGAAAGGTGGTTTTTAATCACTGGTGAGCGTTGAGGAAGCTGACTTATAAACCTTTCCCCCTCAAACTTTTCTAGCGAAAAGTTTGATCAAAAGTAGTTCACTGCAAAATTTGAGCCTTTCACAAAAGTGTGTTTCCTTTTGAATTTTGCTCGTTTTCAGGAGAATTCACCATAAATTCCGCACCTGAAATCAAGCAGGTTTTAATTCTCACCCGGCGCTCGAAGAGCACAATCGGGGGTAAACTTCTAAAACAAGCAATTTTGAGAAGGGCATACGAGCTTTGATCAAACTTTTGCTTGGCAAACAAGCCTTTGGAAAAAGCTTGACCAAAACTGTTCCCTTTCTGTTAAATTGGTAGGGAACAAAAGCGTGCACTCTTAAAACTGCCTTTGAAAGAGGGTTTGCCCCCAGAAACAGCCGATTAAACAGTTTCACTTCATATTCTGGCGTCCGAAGGACGCCTTGTGGAGAGTGAAACTTTGAAAACTGGCCGTTAGAAGGGTAAACCCTGTATGGATACGCGTTTTTAGAAACGCACGCAAGCTTTCCGTCAACGCTTTGCGCCAGCAAAGGGTTGTACTGGTGGGCCCGCGGGGCTTCGAACCCCGGACCTCCCGCTTATCAGGCGGGCGCTCTGACCAGGCTGAGCCACGGGCCCGCGAGAAATGTTTTTGGTGCCCCGGCCGGGATTTGAACCCGGGTCGCGGGATCGAGAGTCCCGCATGATTGACCGGGCTACACCACCGGGGCGTGCGTCCAATATCATAGGGCCGAGGTTGCTTTAAAAAGTTTTCGGTGGGGAGGAAGCCCCTGTGAGACTAGGGCACCCCCACCGGGGCAAACGATACCCGCCAGAATACTGGACATCAGCCGATGCCAGAAAACTGAACCGATGCCGCTACCAATTTTCCAGCAGTCCGCATAAGATTGAACCTGGATGCGTGCCAAACTTGGCGGTGTTCCTGAGGGCGTCATAGCGGTTCCATTCCACTTCAAGGCCAACAGGCTGACGAACGAGGCACTTAACAAGGCTGGAACTCCAGAGTTCAAGTCCTCTGCCTGCAGAATAAGGAAGCTCAGAAGCGGAAGGCCCACTCTGGATACTCACCCGTGAGGCAGGCCATGCAGAGCCCTTCTTTCCCAACCACTTTTTTCAGTCCGCCAACGCTGAGATAGGCTAGGCTGTCGGCGCCTATAGCCGATTTCACTTTTTCAACGCCCCCGAAGGCTGCTATGAGCTCGTGCCTCGTGGGTATGTCTATACCCATGTAGCAGGGATGTTTTATGGGCGGAGAGGCTATTCTTACGTGCACCTCCTTCGCGCCGGCCTTTTTGAGCATGGCCACTATCCTCTTCATCGTCGTGCCCCTGACTATTGAATCGTCCACGAGGACGACGCTTTTGCCCGAGACGACCTCCTTAACTGGCGAGAGCTTGAGCCTGACCTTCAGCTCGCGGTGGAACTGGCCAGGGGTTATGAAGGTTCTCCCGATGTAGCGGTTCTTTATTAGGCCTTCGGAGTAGGGGATGCCGCTCTCCTGGGAAAAGCCTAAAGCGGCTGCCCTTCCGGAGTCGGGAACTGCTATGACGACGTCCCCATCGGCGGGGCTTTCTTTAGCGAGCTCGCGGCCCATCCTCACGCGGGCGCTGTAAACGTTCACCCCGTCGAGCGTGCTGTCCGGTCTGGCGAAGTAGATGTACTCGAAGACGCAGTGGTGGTGGCTCTCCTCCGCTAGAACTTTGCTCTCAACCGAATCATCCACGAGGAAGACCTCGCCGGGCTTTACGTCCCGTATCTCATCAACAAAGAGCCTCAGCGCGGAATCCTCGGAGGCGAAGTAGTGGCCGTCGCCCCTTCCGTAGCTCAATGGTCTAAAACCAACTGGGTCCCTTGCGACGAGGAGCTTACCGTCGAAGAGGAAGGCAACGGAATAAGCGCCTTTGACCTCGTTGAAAACTTCCCGCATCGCCTCGAACTCGTCCCCAGTTTCCTTGAGGTGCCAGAGGAAGGAAACGCCAAGGAGCTCGGAATCGACGGAGTGGCTGAACCTCACGCCGAGCCTCTCGTAATGCCTCCTCAGGGGGAGAAAATTCGTGAGGGTACCATTGTGAGCCAAAGCAAGCCTCTTCCCGCAGCAGGAAACTTCGAGCGGCTGGGCCTCATTGAGCGAGCCTGAGGTGGAGTAGCGGACGTGGGCTATAGCTAAGTCCGACTTGAGCCTGCTCAGCTTGTCTCCCTTAAAAACCTCTGAGACGAGACCAGGCCCCTTGAGGGTTTTAACCATGCTCTCCCAGACGCTTATGCCAGCGCTCTCCTGGCCGCGGTGCTGAAGAGCTATGAGGGCATAGTATGCCTTCTTTGGGGCGTTTTCAGTCTTCGCTGCAAAGATTCCGCACTTCTCCCTCATGGTGAACCCTCTTGAGGCTCTATGTTGATTTAAACATGATGATTAGAGCCAATCTTTCCAGGATTTTTAGCTCCTACATGTTTAAAAACTTTGTCCATCTTTTGCCATATTTTTGATAAAACAAGCCTTAAATAGTCGCTAATTTTACACATAAATGGTGAAGTTCATGGAGATCTACGAGGGCAAGGCCAAGAAAATAATCCCGCTCGACGATGGAAAGGCCGTAATGGAGTTCAAGGACGATACCACGGCCTTCGATGGCAGAAAGAAGGCTCAGTTCAGGGGCAAGGGCTGGCTGAATGCTCAGATTAGCGCGAGGCTCTTCAAGCTCCTTGAGGAGAGGGGTATAAAGACTCACTTCATAGGGGTCGCTGGGGAGGACAGACTCATCGTCGAGAGGCTCAGGATGTACCCCATCGAGGTTGTTGTGAGAAACGTCGTCGCTGGAAGTCTTAAGAAGCGCCTGCCACTTGAGGAAGGCACCGAGCTGAGCGAGCCGATAGTCGAGCTTTACTACAAGGACGACTCGCTCGGAGACCCGATGATAAATCACTACCACGCCAGGGTTCTCGGCATAAGCGAGGAGGAAATTAGAGAGATGGAGCTCATAGCTCTGAAGGTCAACGAAATTCTGAGGAAGTACTTCGCGGAGAGGGGAATAATCCTGGTGGACTTTAAGCTGGAGTTCGGGAAGAACGAGCGTGATGAGATAATCTTGGCCGATGAGATAAGCCCAGACACCTGCCGCTTCTGGGATGCAAAAACCGGAAAAAGCCTCGACAAGGACGTCTTCCGCTTCGACAGGGGGGATTTGATAAGCGCTTACGAGGAGCTTTATAAGAGGCTTACGGGCGAGGCCTGAAATCCGAGTCATAGGTTATCCACACAGTGTAGCATCCCTTTTCGTCCTCCACTATTTCTATCCTTCTCAGTCTGGGTCCGTACTCTTTGAGGGCCTCCTCAACGACCTTGGGGAGCTCCTCAAGAAAGGCCTTTCTCTTAACCGTCATCTCCACCTGCTCCACCCAAGAAAAGTAAAGGTAGGGGCTTAAAGCCTTACCCCGTAGTTCTCCACCTTTATCCCGGGCTCTTTCGTCACGCTTCCGAGGGAAAAGCTCTCATAGTGCTTGTTGAGTATTTCCAGGGCTTCTTCCTTATCCTCCTCTGGAAGGGCGACGACGAAGCCCACGCCCATGTTAAAAACCCTGAACATCTCCTCAAACGGAACGCCGCTTTCGTGAATGAGCTTGAATATCCCCCCTAGTGGGGGCATCTCAAGGGAAAAGCCGTAGTTCGTTAGGCGCTTGAGGTTGAGCAGGCCGCCACCGGTTATATGCGCCAACCCGTGGATCTCTACCCTCTCCAGCAGTTCAAGGATTGGCTTGACATAAATCCTCGTCGGCTCGAGGAGATGCTCCCAGAGCTTTTTCCCATCGAACTCGTAGTTGAGGCCGTATCTTGGAATGAGAAGCTTTCTCGCAAGGGTTAGGCCGTTTGAATGTATCCCCGAACTGGAAATTCCAATGACCGCGTCTCCGGGCTTTATCTTCTCGCCCGTTATTACTCCATGTTTCTCGACGACACCGATGGCGGTTCCGGCTAAATCGTAGCCGTTGATGAGGTCGGGCATTACAGCAGTTTCGCCGCCGACTATGGCTATTCCCGCTTGCTTTGCCCCCTCGTGGAGACCCTTCGCAATCTGGGAAAAGACTCCTTCGTCGGGCTCTTTTACCGCGAGGTAATCGACGAGCGCTATTGGCTCAGCCCCAACGCAGAGCAGGTCGTTCACGTTCATGGCTATCATGTCTATGCCAATGGTGTCGAACTTACCAACGGCCTCAGCAACCAGAATCTTAGTGCCTACTCCGTCGGTCGTCATGGCGAGGTAAAAGTCCCCGAAGTCCATTAATGCCGCGTAGTGGCCGAGGTTCTGAGCCGGTTCTCCGAGCTTTCCTTTCCTGAAGGCAAAGGTTGTCTTGGCGGCATTTATTATACTCTTTAGAGCTTTAGCCGTCTTTTCGTCGTCCACACCAGCCTGGGCATAGGTCAGCATGAGCAACACCTAGCCTTAGTTTGCGTGGAGGCTTAAAAGATTTGCCATCTTTATGCTTAAAAAGGCTTAAATATATGCAATTTTTAACATCTTAACGTCAAACATTGGGGTGGATTTCATGATAGACCCAAGGAATGAACTCGGTACACCCCTCACCGACGGGGCAGTTAAGGTTCTTCTCCTCGGGAGCGGTGAGCTCGGAAAGGAGATAGCCATTGAGGCCCAGCGCCTGGGCGTTGAGGTTGTAGCGGTGGATAGATACGCCAACGCCCCTGCCATGCAGGTTGCTCACAGCTCTTATGTGGGCAACATGAAGGATAGGGACTTCCTCTGGAGCGTTGTCGAGCGGGAGAGGCCCGATGCCATAATCCCCGAGATTGAGGCCATCAACCTCGACGCGCTGTTTGAGATTGAGAAAGAAGGTTATTTTGTCGTGCCCAACGCCAAGGCAACCTGGATAGCCATGCACCGCGAGAGGACGAGGGAAACCTTAGCAAAGGAAGCCAACGTCCCAACGTCAAGATACGCCTATGCAACAACTCTCGACGAGCTCTACGAGACGTGTGAAAAGATTGGCTATCCCTGCCACACCAAGGCCATAATGAGCTCCAGCGGAAAGGGCTCCTACTTCGTGAAGGGTCCTGAGGATATCCCCAAGGCCTGGGAGGAAGCGAAGAAAAAAGCTAGGGGGAGTGCAGACAAGATAATCGTCGAGGAGCACATCGATTTCGACGTCGAGATAACCGAGCTGGCAGTTAGGCACTACGATGAGAACGGGGAAATTGTGACTACCTTCCCCAAGCCCGTTGGCCACTACCAGATAGACGGTGACTACCATGCCAGCTGGCAGCCGGCCGAGATAAGCGAGAAAGCTGAACGGGAGGTTTACAGGATAGCGAAGCGCATAACGGATGTTCTCGGTGGTCTTGGCCTCTTCGGCGTCGAGATGTTCGTTAAGGGCGACAAGGTCTGGGCCAACGAAGTCTCCCCGAGACCCCACGACACTGGAATGGTGACGCTCGCCTCCCATCCGCCAGGCTTCTCGGAGTTTGGCCTCCACCTGAGGGCCGTTCTCGGCTTGCCAATACCTGGTGAATGGGTTGATGGTTATCGCCTATTCCCGATGCTGACCCCAGCGGCGACCCACGTCATCAAGTCCAACGTTTCAGGTTATTCTCCGCGCTTTAGGGGGCTGGCCAAAGCTCTGAGCGTTCCGAATGCTACAGTAAGGCTCTTCGGAAAGCCCGAAGCTTACCCTGGAAGGCGCTTGGGTGTTGCTTTAGCATGGGACAAACACGTTGGAGAAGCTAAGAAAAGGGCTGAAAAGGTTGCCCACATGGTCGAACTCAGGACGAGAAGCTCCGACTGGTACGATCAAGACTATGAAAAGAGGATGCACCTTCTTTAACACCTTTTTTTAGGTGTCGGCTTTCTTGGAGTTGGCAGGATTAGTCCCTAACACGTGACGGGCGCAGAATGTACTTTTTTGACATAACAAATGAGCACAAAACGCCCTAATTTGTAGACAACATGTGATGTAACGTTGGATAGTTTTTGGCATCGTGATGAGGATTTTAGAACTCTATCAAATCTTTGGAAAAAATGCGAAAAATTTAAATTTGATTAATGTGCCTATATTATGTATGCTCTCTTGATGTTAAAATCAGGCGGTTGAAATCAGCCCCGACCTTAAGGGGAGCCACTAACCGCGCATCCTTTCCCTATAATCTTCGAGCTTCTTTCTTAGTCTCTCATCCCTGAGTGCGAGTATCTCCACCGCGAGCAGAGCCGCGTTCTTGCCGTTGTCTATGCCGACGGTAGCGACGGGAACGCCCGGAGGAAGCTGGGCAATGCTGAGCAGGGCGTCGAGACCGTTTAGCTTAGCAGATACCGGAACGCCTATTACTGGCTTGACCGTGTGGGCCGCTATAATCCCGGGTAAAGCTGCACTCAGGCCCGCTATGGCTATAAAGACGTCGTAGTCCTTCTTTGCCAGCTCCTCAACCTTCTTCGGATTTCTGTGGGCCGAAGCAACCTCGAGGTCGTATGGAACTCCGAACTCGTCGAGAACTGAAGTCACCTTCTCGGCTATATGGCTGTCGCTTTTACTCCCCATGACCACAAGCACTTTCATGGGATCACCATAAACAAAAACTCGACGATTTTAAAATATTTTTGTCCTAAAGCTGACATGAACATGTTAAAGCTCCCTTAGTTTAAGCCCGGATTTAGTGATCTCGTACTCAAACTCTACTGTGTCTTCCAACCCAGGAGCCTTGAGAATCTTCAAACGACGTTTAACTTCCCATCCTTCAATATAGCTCTCCGTTTTTATGATGTATTTGGCCTTGCGGTATAGGAAGGGAAGAACCTTGTTATCAACGCCAGAGTAAAGCCATATGTTGGTTCCGGAGGGATACTTCCGGTAGACATCGGAACGCCGTCTTATCTCCGAGGACACCTCAAGGTAACGGAGCGTGGCATCAACGCCGAATATGTGCTTGTATTCCGACATAACTATCGAGCTGCCCCACAGCTCGCGTCCATCGAACATACCCTTTTCTGCCCAGTACTGCTTGTAACGTCTTATCACATCGATGTACTTCTGCCCGAGGGTTTCTAGTGAGATTGGGCCATTGAGATACCAGACGTTCTTGATGTTGTACCTCATGCCATAGATGCTACCAAAGGTATCGATTATTACCAGTCGATCTTCGTTGAGATGTTTGGTAGCGCTAACGCCGTTTCGCTCCAGTATGGAAAGCAGCACAGGAATGGGATAGCTTATGTTGAAGAGGCCAACGAGGTTATCACTGTCGAGCTTGGAGGAGATTATCTTAAACACTATCTCCTTTCCTCTCGAGCGTGAATCGGCTTCATGAAATAGTATTAGGGATCCTTTTTCTATGTCTCCTAAAACATTGTCAAGTTCCTTAACTCCAAGTTTCATCTCTCATTCCCCCTTTGTAACTATGAAATGTCTCTTCCCTCCGTCGGTGTAGACCTCAACTACAACATCCGAATAAGAATAGATGAAATCTTCCAGCTCAGGGCACTCTGCGGGATTGTAAGTAAGTATTGCCCTGATATCGCTCTGGGGAACTTCGTATCGGAGAGCCCAAATGGACTTGTACGTCCTGAGGGGATTAGAGAAAAGCCTGCAAACATCAGATGCCAAATAATCAACTATCCACACGCGCTTAGGAATCTGAGAGAGACTTCCGATGAAGCTCCTTATAAGATTACGGTACTTCGTCACAAAAACGCCGTCGTCGAGGTAGCCGCCGATAACGTAAACTCCAGGTTCAAGATGCTCTATCCTCTTCATGCTCCCAAAGACGTCCACGATGTAAAGGTTCTTCCCCAGAAAATCATCCACATTTATGCCAACAAATTTTAGATTTGCAAGGAGACTTAGAAGAGGCTCATATGATACCAACCAGACGGTTTCTTCTATACTGAGAAGGTAATTGACCATCTTTAGAGCTTCAAGGGCTCCAAACGACTCCATATCTCTTTCTATTATTGCCATAGTATTGTTCTTTCCCAGTGACTTTAGTAGCTCTATTAAGTTAATCTCCTCCATAAATAACCCCCCTCAAATTAGAAATTCTTCCACGATGCTTAAATAGTTAATCCTCGAGTTTGGACGTTTCACTTGAATTCCCGACATGTTCTTTGTTTACAAATTTTTGTTAAAACAAGCCTTAAAAACTTAAGATTTTTACACAAAAATGGTGAAGTTTATGAGGGTTCTGCTCATTGGCGGCGGTGGTAGGGAGAACGCGATAGGTGAAGCGTTAGTTAATGCTGGGGCCGAGCTATACGTCATTTCAAAGCACAGAAATCCGGGCCTTCTAAGACTGGCCAAAGATTACGGAATAGCAAAAGAAACGGACGTCCTCAAGGTTCTGGGCTACGCGGAAAAGTGGAACGTCGAACTGGCCTTCATAGGCCCGGAGGCACCATTGGAGGCAGGGATAGTAAACGCACTCGAAGAGGCGGGCATTCCGGTTGTTGGGCCGAGCAGAGAAGCTGCACAACTCGAGACTAACAAGGCCTTCGCGCGCTCGCTTATGGAGAGACATGACATCCCTGGAAGGAAGCTCTTCCGCGTTTTTGACAGCATTGAGGAGATGAAGCGTTGGATAGACGACTTTGGAAGGCCCGTAGTTGTTAAGCCCTTTGGCCTCACCGGAGGCAAGGGCGTTAAAGTTGTCGGCTACCAGCTGAGGGACAACGAGGAAGCAAAAGCCTACGCTGAAGGGCTCATAAGGAAGGATGGAAGGGTTCTCATCGAGGAGAGGACCGATGGCGTTGAGTTCACCTTCCAGGTCTTCACCGACGGGAAGAGAGTTCTGCCGATGCCTCTAGTCCAGGACTACCCACACGCCTACGAGAACGACGAAGGCCCGATAACGGGCGGAATGGGCTCATACTCGTGCTCAAATCACCTCCTGCCCTTCGTCATGAAGGATGACTACGAGAAGGCTCTGAAGACGCTGAAGGCAACGGTCGAGGCCATGAGGAAAGAAGGAATTCCCTACAAGGGTATCCTCTACGGCCAGTTCATGCTGAGCAAGGAGGGGCCGGTGATAATCGAGTACAACGCCCGCTTCGGCGATCCGGAGGCCATGAACGTCTTGCCCCTGCTCAGGACGAGCCTCCTTGAGATAGCCGAGGGAATAGTGGACGGGAGCCTCTGTAGGGCAGAGTTTGAAAAAAAGGCAACGGTCGTGAAGTACCTTGCGCCGAGGGGCTATCCAGAGAACCCCGTGAAGGGCGCTAGGATTGAGGTGGACGAGAAGGCAATAGCTGAGACCGGAGCGAAGCTCTACTACGCCTCAATTGACGAGAATCTCACTCTCCTGGGCTCTCGCGCATTGGCAATCGTCGGCATCGCCGATACCCTCGAGGAGGCCGAGCGCATAGCCGCCGCTGGAATAGGCTACGTTAGGGGCGAGCTCTTCTACAGGAAAGACGTCGGCACGAGGAGGAGCGTGGAGAAGAGGATCCAGCTGATGAAGGAGCTTGGAAAGGAGTTTGAGCCGTTCGGATGCTGAGGTGGTTGTGATGATAAGTCGCGAGGATATTTTGGGCGTTCTCGAGAAATACGATCCAGAGAAGATAACCGTTGGCGTCATTGGAAGCCATTCCGCGCTGGACATAGCCGATGGTGCTAAGGAGGAAGGTCTCCCGACGCTTGTGGTGGCTCAGAGGGGCAGGCACAGAACCTATGCCCACTACTTCAAGCTCAGGAGGACGAAGGACGGCCTAACCAAGGGGTTCATCGACGAGGTCATCGTCTTGGAGAAGTTCGCCCGGATAATTGACGTTCAAGAGGAGCTGAGAAGGAGGAATGTCATCTTCGTTCCCAACCGCTCCTTCGTCGTTTACGCTGGCATCGACAGGGTCGAGAACGACTTTTTAGTCCCGCTCTTTGGCAGCAGAAACCTCCTCAGGAGTGAGGAGAGGAGCGAGGAAAAGAGCTACTACTGGCTGCTCGAGAAGGCTGGCCTTCCTTATCCCGAGCCAGTGGGGCCAGAGGAGATTGACGACGTCGGTCTGGTAATAATCAAGCTCCCCCACGCGAAGAAGAGGCTGGAGAGAGGCTTCTTTACGGCTGCCTCTTATCGGGAGTTCCGCGAGAAGGCGGAGAAGTTGATTAAGCTTGGGGTGATCACGGAGGAAGATTTGAGCAGGGCCAGAATCGAGCGCTACATAATCGGCCCGGTGTTCAACTTCGACTTCTTCTACTCGCCTATCGATGGGGAAATCGAGCTTTTGGGAATAGACTGGCGCTTCGAGACGAGCTTAGACGGCCACGTTCGCCTGCCCGCTTCCCAGCAGCTCACCCTGCCCGAGCACCAGTTCGAGCCAGAATACACGGTTACTGGTCATGCGAGCTCCACTTTGAGGGAGAGCCTGCTTGAGAAGGTCTTTGACATGGCTGAGAAGTACGTGAAGGCGACGCGGGAGTATTATCCCCCTGGCATAATCGGGCCCTTCACTCTTCAGACGGCCGTTGACAAGGACCTCAACTTCTACATCTACGACGTTGCTCCAAGAACCGGCGGCGGAACGAACATACATATGGCCATGGGCCACCCCTACGGCAACGCCCTCTGGAGGAGGCCGATGAGCACTGGAAGGAGGATGGCACTTGAGATTAAGAGAGCTGTGGAGCTGGGCGAGCTTGAGAAGGTCGTTACATGAGGTGGCCTGAATGAGGTGGAAGGTCAGGGTCATAGTCCGCTTGAAGGAGGGCCTGAACGACCCCGAGGGAAGGGTGATAGGAAAGGCCCTTAGAAACCTCGGCTACTCCGTTGGGTGCCTCAAAGTTCCGAAGTGCTTTGAGTTTGAGCTGGAGAGCGACGAGCCGGAGAGGGAAGTTGAGGAGATGTGCAGAAAGCTGCTCGCCAATCCAGTTGTCCATACCTACGAGTACCAAATCGAGCCCCTGGGTGAGTGACATGCCGAGGTTCGCGGTGGTGGTTTTTCCAGGGACGAACTGCGACTTCGAGACCGAGCGGGCAATAAGAAAGGCCGGCGGCGAGGCCGAGAGAATCTGGTACAGAACCTCGCTCAAGAATTTTGATGGCGTCGTCCTTCCTGGGGGCTTCAGCTATGCCGATTATCTACGCGCTGGAGCGATAGCGGCGAGGCAGGAAATAATGGAGGAAGTGAAGGAGCTGGCAAAGGACGGAAAGCCTGTCCTCGGCATCTGCAACGGCTTTCAAATACTGACTGAATCCGGCCTCCTCCCGGGTGCTCTGAGACCCAACAGGATTCCGAGGTTCATCTGTAAGTGGGTTAATCTTAGAATAACTGACACCGAGACAGCCTTCACTCAGTTCTACGAGCCTGGTGAAGTGATAAGAATGCCAATAGCCCACGCTGAGGGCAATTACTACGTTGACGAGCCGTCAAAGGTTCGCATAGCCTTCCAGTACAGCGACGAGAGTGGGAACATCACGGAGGAAGCAAACCCCAACGGCTCGCTGCTCAATATAGCGGCCATAGCCAACGGGAAGGGCAACGTCCTCGGAACCATGCCTCACCCGGAGAGAGCCAGCGACCGCTTCTTAGGGAGTGAAGACGGCCTCAGAGTTTTCCGTTCGATAGTGGCTTACGCGAAGAGGTGAAGACAATGTTCCTCCACGAGGAGAAGATCATCCGCGAGAGGCTCGGCCGAGAGCCGAACGAAGTTGAGTGGGCGATGCTTGAGGTCATGTGGAGCGAGCATGCCTCCTACAAATCAAGTCGCCCGTGGCTTAAGCTTCTACCTACAAAAAACGGGCACGTCATCCTCGGTCCCGGTGAAGACGCTGGAATAGTGAGGTTCGACGATGAAACTTGGATAGTGGTGGGAATAGAGAGCCACAACCACCCGAGCGCTGTGGAACCCTACGGAGGAGCAGCAACGGGCGTCGGCGGCATCGTCAGGGACGTGCTCTGCATGGGCGCTCGGCCAATAGCGCTGCTCGACCCCATCCGCTTTGGGCCTCTCGAGAAGGAGCGCAACCGATACCTCTTCGAGTACGTGGTGAAGGGAATAGCCGACTACGGCAACAGAATAGGCGTTCCAACGGTTGGAGGAGAAACGGAGTTCGACGATAGCCTGGACAGTTACACCCTCGTCAATGTGGTCTGCGTCGGAATAATGAAGCCCGAACATTTAGTGCACAGCTATGTCACCGAGGCTGGCCTAAAGCTCGTCATTGTTGGCAACAGAACTGGAAGGGACGGAATCCACGGTGTTACCTTCGCGAGCGAGGAGATGAGCGAGAACGCCGAGGAGAAAGACCGCTCGGCCGTTCAGATTCCCGATCCCTTCACGGAGAAGCTCCTCATAGAGGCAACTCTCGAGGCCGTTTACACCGGCAGGGTGAGGGCACTCAAAGACCTCGGCGGCGGTGGCTTGACCTGTGCCACCTCCGAGATGACCGGAAAGAAGGGCTTCGGTGCGGTGATTTACGCGGACCGCGTGTCCCAGAGGGAGCCCGGAATGAACGCGGTGGAGGTCATGATCTCCGAGAGCCAGGAGAGGATGCTCTTCGCCGTGAGGGAAGAAGACGTCGATGAACTCGGAAAGATATTCGAGAAGTACGAGCTCGAGTGGACGGTAGTTGGGGAGGTAATCGAGGAGCCGCGCTTCACAGTTTACTGGCATGGCGAGAAGGTCGCCGACCTACCGATAGACCTGCTGACCGAGGTTCCAACAATAGAATGGTCTATAAGGCCATACAGCATCGAGAGGGACGTTCCCGCTCCAAAGGTGAGCTTTGAGGAAGCCTTCAAGCTCGTCTGGGGCAGCCCGAACGTAATAAGCAAGGCCTGGATATGGGAGCAATACGACCACGAGGTTCAGGGGAGGACCGTTGTAAAGCCAGGAAGGGATGCGGCAGTTCTGAAGATAAACGAGGATTATGGTTTGGCATTTGTGGCAGATGGAAATCCACGCCACAGCCACCTGAACCCCTACCACGGGGCTATGGGAGCCGTTGCAGAGGTTGTCAGGAACCTCGTAAGCGTCGGAGCTGAACCCCTAGCTTTAGTTGACAACCTGAACTTCGCTTCGCCTGAGAGGCCGGAGGTTTACTGGAGCTTCGCCGAGACGGTCAGGGGACTTGCTGATGCTGCCAGTGCCTTCGGCTTGGCATACGTCAGCGGAAACGTCAGCTTCTACAACGAAGTTGCCGGAAAGCCGATAAAGCCCACACCTGTGGTTGCTGGTCTCGGAAAGGTGAAGCTTGAGGAGATGCCAGAATTTGGTCTCGAGGAGGGTCTGCTCATTGGAGTCGTGGGTTTCACGAGGAGAGAACTCGGCGGAAGCGAACTCTTCAGGGTTCTCGGCGTTGATGGAGGCATGGCACCAAGAGTCCGGCTCGATGAGGAAAAGAGAAACGCCGATGCGGTGCTTGAGGCCATCGAGCTTGGTTGGGTCAAAGCAGTTCACGACGTTTCCAAGGGCGGCATCGCGGTGGCCCTAGCTGAAATGGCGATGGCTGGAAAGGTTGGTTTCACGGTTGACCTCTCGAAGATTCTGGTCGAGGGAAGTCTCGGCCCACTTGAGGTGGCCTTCTCTGAAAGCCACGGGCGCTACGTTGTAGCCTTTCCCGAGGAGAACCTCGAGACCCTCAAGGGCATCTTCAGGGACTTCGCCGTCATCGGCAGGGCTGGAGGAAGGGAAGTGGTCTTCAAATGGAACGGTGGGACTCTGCTGAGGAGACCTTTGGAAGAGCTGGAAAATATTCACCGCTCGCTTCCAAAGCTCTTGGGTGAGGGGGAATGAGGATAGCCACTTACGCCTCCCACTCCGCCCTTCAAATTTTGAAGGGCGCCAAGGATGAGGGCTTCGAAACGGTAGCCTTCGGGAAGGCGAGGGTCAAGCCCCTCTACACGAAGTACTTTCCGGTTGCGGACCACTTCATAGAGGGCGATTATCCAGAAGAGGAGCTTCTTAGGCTGAATGCAATAGTCATCCCAACTGGTTCTTTCGTGGCACACCTTGGCATCGAGGTAGTTGAAGGAATGAGGGTTCCCTACTATGGCAACAAGGCCGTTCTCAGATGGGAGAGCGACAGGAACCTCGAGCGGAAGTGGCTCGAAAAGGCCAAGCTCAGGCTTCCGAGGGTCTATAAGGATCCAGATGACATAGATGGTCCGGTCATAGTCAAGCCCCACGGAGCAAAGGGCGGCAGGGGCTATTTCCTGGCAAAGAGCCCTGAGGACTTCTGGGAGAAGGCGGAGAGGCTCGGCATAAGGAATAAGGAGGACTTAGCCAGTCTTCAAATCCAGGAGTATATAATTGGAGTACCTGTTTACCCCCACTACTTTTACTCGAAGCTCAACCGCGAGCTGGAGCTTATGAGCATCGACAGGAGGTATGAAGCAAACGCCGATTCGTTGGGAAGGATTCCCGCTAAAGAGCAGCTTGATCTCGGCGTTGAGCCGAACTATACAGTGATTGGCAACATACCAATCGTTCTCAGGGAAAGCCTGCTTATGGACGTTATCGATGCCGGCGAGAGGGTGGTTAAAGCTGCCGAAGAACTTATGGGTGGCCTCTGGGGCCCCTTCTGCCTCGAGGGAGTCTTCACAGAGGATCTGGAGTTCGTCGTATTCGAGATTTCTGCCAGGATAGTGGCTGGCACGAACCCCTTCATCCACGGTTCGCCCTACAGCTGGCTGAGGTACGACGAGCCCGTTAGCACAGGCAGGAGGATAGCTATGGAGATAAGGGAGGCTTTGGAGGAAGACAGGCTTGACGAAGTTTTGACATAAACTTGAGGATTTGCTACAGGATAGATTTATAAATTGACTGTCCAATGCGAAGGAAAAGGTGATGCTCATGTGGGAGAACTTCATAGAGGAGAAGGTTAGAGAGATTAGGGAAACCGTTGGCGATGGAAAGGCCATCATAGCGCTCAGCGGCGGTGTTGACAGCTCTACTGCCGCGGTTCTGGCACACAGGGCCATCGGGAATAAACTTCACGCGGTCTTCGTGAACACGGGCTTCCTAAGGAAGGGCGAGCCGGAGTTCGTGGTGAAGACCTTCAGGGACGAGCTCGGTATGAACCTTCACTACGTTGACGCTCAGGAGAGGTTCTTCGAGGCCCTCAAGGGCATAACCGACCCCGAGGAGAAGAGGAAGATAATAGGCAGGGTCTTCATAGAGGTGTTCGAGGAGGTTGCGAGGGAAATAGACGCGGAGTTCCTGATTCAGGGCACGATAGCCCCAGACTGGATAGAGAGCGAGGGCAAGATAAAGAGCCACCATAACGTCGGCGGACTGCCGGAGAGGCTGAACCTCAAGCTTATCGAGCCGTTGAGGGACCTCTACAAGGATGAAGTCAGGGAACTGGCAAAGGAGCTCGGCCTTCCGGAGAAGATATACAACAGGATGCCCTTCCCGGGTCCCGGACTGGCCGTCAGGGTTCTTGGGGAGGTTACCCCCGAAAAGGTCGCCATCGTCAGGGAGGCCAACGCCATCGTGGAGGAGGAGATAGCTAAAGCTGGACTGAGGCCGTGGCAGGCCTTCGCGGTTCTGCTGGGCGTCAAGACCGTCGGCGTTCAGGGTGACATAAGGGCCTACAAGGAGACGATTGCCGTTAGGGTCGTGGAGAGCCTCGACGGCATGACTGCAAATGCCATGAACGTCCCCTTTGAGGTTCTCCAGAGAATAGCCTTCAGGATAACGAGCGAGATTCCACAGGTTGGCAGAGTCCTCTACGATATAACCAACAAGCCGCCGGCGACTATAGAGTTCGAGTGAGGTGAAGTGAATGATAGTCATAATGGACAACGGCGGCCAATACGTCCACAGGATTTGGCGTACTCTTAGATACCTCGGCGTCGAGGCGAAGATAATTCCCAACACTACGCCCCTCGAAGAAATCAAGGCAATGAGGCCCAAGGGAATAATCTTCTCTGGGGGACCGGACATAAACAAAACTGGCAACTGTGAGGCGATTCTGGAGCACTACGACGAGTTCAGCGTGCCTATCCTCGGTATCTGCCTCGGCCACCAGCTCATAGCGAGGCACTTCGGCGGTAAGGTCGGCAGGGGCGAGAAGGCCGAATACAGCCTCGTGGAGATTGAGATACTCGAGGAGAACGACATCTTCAAAGGGCTTCCGAAGAGGCTCAAGGTTTGGGAAAGCCATATGGACGAGGTGAAGGAGCTCCCGCCTGGCTTCAAACTTCTGGCAAAGAGTGAGACCTGCCCGATCGAGGCTATGAAGCACGAGGAATTGCCAATCTACGGCGTTCAGTTCCATCCGGAGGTCGCCCACACCGAGCGGGGTAATGATATCTACCGCAACTTCGCTCAGCTCTGCGGGGAGCTCTAGTCAGCTAGTCGATCCTCTCCTCATCTTTTTCTCGGCAACGGGTTTACTCATCATCCCCGTTTGACCCTTCTTTTATCTGCCTTAAAGCCTTTCCTCTGGTTACGACTGGACATTGCAAAATCAAAAACTTTTTAAAGTTTTGCTTTTTACTCTTTGTGGTGATATCTTGGGGCACACGGTATACTATCGCACGCGCATTGAGCAGTGGGATGACTTTAGGCGGTTCATCGAGAGAATTTGCGAGGGCATCGGCTATGAGTTAATAGAAACGAACGACTCCATAATCATACTCCCAGAATGCCCAGGCGTCGAACCCCTCGAAATAAAGAGGGAGGGGGATGGTTTCGTCAAGACGAACTTAGTCGAACCCTGCCACTCCATCTACCTGCTCGTCATTCACTCGCTCTGCTCCTTTGGTTCGGTCGAGCTCTGGGAAGATAAGTAAATCTCGATTATCTTCGTTGGCACCGCGCCCCTAAGGCGCCTGTCCTCAACGATGAGCTTCACGACCCTTCCGACTTCGAGGTCGTCAACTGCATCCACCCAGTAGTGCCCGGGCTTGACGTTGGCGGCGATGTCGTCATGAACGAAGACCTTCACCGCGTTGCTCCTTATCTCCTCCACCACTCCATACGTCCAGTCTCGGCCGTATTTGCTCTTGAAGTACCACCTGAATGCTATGACTGCTATGAACACCAGCACAAGGTAGCCGTAGTAGTGGTAGATGCTAGTGGCGATTTTCCTGATGAGGGCATAGCCGAGGAACGCGCCGAAGGAGATCAGTGAGATATAGTAGTAGAAGAACCTGTACGGCTCTGGGTCCACGAAGAACTCCCAGTTCCTGACTATTGTATAGCGCAGGTAGAGGAAGTAAATTATGGCTATCCCAACGATCCAGGGGATGCTGAGTCTGAGAAAGAGCACTGTGAGGTTGACGATGAGGTACAGCAGGAACCCCATCTGGAGCCTGAGGCTCAGGAACTCGTGGACTGTCAGTGGTTTTTTGACGAGCTTTTTGAGGTGTTTGAACTGGGGGGGACTTTTGGTAGGAGTTGGTAGAATTATTGGTTTTATTGCTCTTTTGGCCCTCTTGACGCTATATTCAGCGAATTCTCCGACTGAGTAAAGAAAATCAATTATTTTCATAGTTTTTCACCGTCCTACTTTAGGATCCCATGATGGCTTCGTAACTATATGGATCGAGTATAATGTTATATTCTGAGCCGGGCACGGGTGATCCGTCTAAACACTGATCGTCTATGGCACATCTCAGATAGTAGTAGTCTATACTTGTGGAATCTGGGGAAGGTGCCGTTCCAAGAGCCCTTAGGGTTTCTAGTAGAACATTATCTAAAGAGGGCACCATTAATGTCACTAGGCCAATGGGAAGGGGAGTTTCAGTCCCTAGGTCCTTCTGAAATTCTCTAGCCAGAGATAGGTAGCGTGCGTGGTTGTTCGTATTGCCCTCAAAGCGTTCTAGGATTGATGGATATGCTATTTCATCGCTTTCTATTCCGATATAGCACTGCTCCAGTGCAGCGTTGTCTAGCTCTGAAACGTTGTAGTATCCATATTCGCTCCCTGGGAACGGGATTCTGCATGGTTCTATTACGCGGGTATAAAGTCCATTCAGCTTCCTAACTATAAATGGGTCCTCAAATCCAGAAATACTCATGATGGCGTAGATATAGCCCTCTTGGGGAAGATCACCGGTGTACATGACTTTTCCTGATGAGTCCACTATGGTGATGTCTTTTACTTTGATTCTTACTGCTAAGTGGAAAGAATCTAGAGGGGCTACTGTAACCTCAAGGTGATTAGAGACGAATTCCTCGGGGTTGTCTGGAGTTATTGCTATTCCTTGAGCTTGTAGGTAGTCCACCATGTTTTCAAACCAGTATTTTAGTGTGAAGTTTTCCATTTGGGCTTGTGATATTCCGTTGATTTCCCCGTAGATTATGAGATCTGCCATGGTTTTGGAAGCATTATCGACGAATCCGTTGTTTATCACGTATTCTGTCATGAGTAGGTATGACTTTTTCATGCTGAGATCCACAGCGTTCCTTAGGTCATCTTGAAGGCTTAGTATGCTGAAGTATTCCCTCTCAGCGTTGATTCTATCATTTTGGGCGGAGATTATTCCAAAGGATGCATTCTCATAAGTGGCCAAGAGAAGTAGTAAGGGAATTATAAGGATGAGGACGGTAGTGTTCAGCAGGAAAGCCCTACGCCTCATCTTTAACCCCTCCATATCCTAAGAGTTACTTCTATAGGGCCAAGAGATGTGGGGACATTTCTAATGCCTATTGACTTCGCTGAGAGCCCCTGGAGTCTCACCCGTATTGGATTGTCCTCGGTTCCTGGTAGCTGGGTGTAATCCTCCCTTGCCCCAAGCTGGACGAAGAGTCGGAATATTGCATCATCCAACGCATACTCAGAGGGCTTCAACGCCGATGCATTTATTGGTATGGGTGTTTCGCCGGGTTTGCAGTTTCCTATAACTACCGTGTCTTGGCCTATCGTACCCGTTAGGTTGTACCAGTATATTAAATTGTAGCCACAGGCGTTGTCTTGAGAGTAATGGAGGAATATTCTGCCGTAGGGGACATAGCCGTACAGGAAATAACGGACGAGGGCCCTGCTGTCGTCGTATCTAAATGTGTAATCATCTGAACTGCTTATGATTTTGAATGTATTCTCTTGGCCGGGAACCATTATTTGGTCTGTTAACCTCCTATAAGCAACACGTATCAAATAATGATCTAGTGGAAATTCTAGGAAATTGGCTTCTGCGTTAGCTCCCTCATAGAGATCTGTAGTACCGGAAGGATATCCCCTAAAGTATATTGCACTCCATATATCAACGTACCACGGGACTGCCTTTTCTGGAAGATAATATGAGAAGGTCATTCCCGTGTATGTGCTTGCCCAGCTTACCGGCTCTCCCGTGGGATCAAGGGTCTTGAACTCCTCCTGTGGAATGTAGAATCTGTTTATGCTGACATCGCTATCGTATTGTATCCGGATAAACGAATCGGGATACCCATAGAGTCTTCTTGGATTGTTCCAAGTTGTATTGTAATCTTGACCGGCGTATCTAACGACTCGGTCATAGCTTGGGTCATAATAAGCGTCGAGCATTATAACCAGGTTGAAATTCTTTTTGTTGAGGTTTTCCAGAGTAGTGTAGTTTAATATCCCCCCAAGGAGGGTATCGTTGGATATTGTAAGTGTTGTTAAACTTCCATCGAGGGTGGTGTTCTTGTACACTAAGTTTAGGGTGGTTCCGTCGGAATAATATATCCTTACCTCATGAACCCCCTCAACTGTTAAAGTGGCCTCAATTCCCTTTATCTGTCCTGGAACAAATAAGGAGTTTAGGTAGTATATACCAGTGGCTGAACTGTTGATATCGTATAGTTCTACCAGTCCAGGGTCCTGGACACTAGGGTCGGTGGTTGTATATTTTAAATAAAGCCAGCTACCGCTGCCGAAGCCTATCTCCTCGTCTCCGTAGCTTGTAAAGGTGGCCTGTACTTCGTTTGAACCTGCGTGGAAGAGTGAACTCACATTTTGGTCGTACGGATTGGTGAGTAGATTCCCATTTATTATGACCTGCATTGTTTCATAATTCGATCTCTGGGCCGCGTGCCATTGTCCGTCAAATATTGAAGCATCGAAAGGTAAAGTTATGTTAAACCCAATCTGAAGGGTATTGTATGGAGATGTATAGTACGTTGCCTCTCTTATCTGGGGAGAGTTTGTATATACTTGTGAGGACTGAATGTAATCTTTTACGAACTTCCCTTTTTCCCTATGTCCTTGCCAAGTAACCTCTAAGTAAACGCCTCTGTTTAGGAGAATTTCAATGTAATTCCCATTGGTATAGTAGTAATAGAGTGCATAGATTTCATAAGTCTCGGTCAGGGTATTTCCTATGGGATCCCCCGAAAGATACGAAGTGCCTGCTATGATAATATACTTGTCAGAGTATACTCTGAATCTCCATACGATTTTATTATAAAGATCATAGACTACTTGGTTATTATTTAGGTTTTCGTTTATGCTGATTACTGAAGTGTCGTACGTTGCGATTAGTTGGAACTGACCAAAAGTTATTGTATCACTTGCTAGTGCAGTATTATACTCGAAGTTAAACTGCTGGACAGAAAGATCAAAGTTTTCGGATTCCTTAATACCTCCTGCTAGAACCCTCTGAATTCCTATCAAATCTTGCCTTACAAAGGAGCCCTTGGTGAGTTGAGCCTTGGCTACATATCCACGGGGAATCATGTTCTTGACGTATCCGCTAACCACAGTAGTGGCGACTCCAACATCCCTTGCGTTTTGATAGGAGTTATCAAAGGTCAGAAATGGGCTGGTATAGTTGTTGATTATGAGTTGGTACTTGTACTCCCGAGAGAGTCTTTCTAGTAGATAACTAAGAATCACCTCTGCCCTCTTCCGATATGAGGGATTTGTTGCTTGTATGTCATTAATAGCCCAATACGTGGCGACGATATCTAGAGGTGGCATATCTGGAGTAACATACGTTAAATCAAGAGTTCCGTTCTCTATCCACTTATCAATTACACTCGGATCAACCAGCTGATTGAGTGCAACTGTTCTCATGATTTCCAGAATGCCCTGCGCTACTGCTTTATTTTGGTTCTGAAGCGCCGGAACATAAATTCGTGAGGGCGTCCCTGTTACAGAAGCTATGCTGACTACTATCATGAGAACTAACAGGAGTGACAGTAATGCATCCAGAGTAAATATGAATCCTCTCCTTTTCATTAGGTCTCACCTCCCCAGTCGTCCCACACTTCGACTCTCATGAGAAACGTATCGAATTTTGGATCCAGGAATGGTTCTAGACTCGGCGTGATAGTTACATGTAGAGAATCTCTACTCCACCCAGATAAGGAGTACATCCATAGGCCTATAACTTCGCCTTCTTGGATTTCATAAAGATCCTTTAGGGGGATGCTTACAGAGAGGTTTCCGGAATACATTTTTATTGAGCCATTCTTGTAGACTAAGACTGCCTTTAATCCCTCATTGGACTCGTTTCTGTAAACCTTAAGTCCCGCGAGTCTTGATCCACTCATGATGACAAACTCCACGCTACCGATGTCATCCGGGGCAGAAATTGTAAAGATTCCACTTTCAGGTATCTGGTACTTGAGTTCGCCATAGATTAATGGCATTGTAGTAGAGGGCCCGGCTAGGAGGTTGTAGTGAATTCTGCTCACAATGGCGACCCTATGTGCTACTTCAATCCACTGCGATCTTTCCTTTGAACTCTTTATCTCGTCGGGATCAGTTACTATCTCCTTGTCTATTACAGCGAACATATAAGTAGGCTCATTTTTTTCTACGAGTTCATCATATGTTGTGTAGTTTGCCCAGATCCCTGGGCGAGAATTGTCGTATGCGGAGACTGTTATAACAACGTTTCCAATACCAACGAACTTAAAACTGTACGGGCATTCCCCACCTTGTCCACCAAAGTTCAACTGAAAGTTGCTAACCTCTGGACCAGTTATGTACATTTCTACGATCGCATTTGAGGGTATGACGTAATTCTCGGTGTATTGTCCTCGTTTGGCAGTGAGATACACCGTCTGACCGGTTATGAATTTTATATAATCTCCCTCGACCAAGTTAATATTATTGCCCCGTTTAAGATCACAGATGGACTCGTTTATATATGTGTTCCCTCCCCGCCTTATTTCGATATAAGTTACCACGAACACATTGTTTCCATTTGGATCCCCCGTTATTCTGAAATTTATGCCTGGGGGGTTATCTTTGGGGTTCTCAAAAGTCTTGTTATACAGGTATATTTTGGGGAAATCCCCGGATATTCCAACTCGGAATTCAGAAAGATAACCCTCAAGAAGAACGTCCTTGTCGTTGACCATTTTGGCGAGAATGCTTTTTAATGCCTCCTTAGATTCATTGAGCGCTATCAATTTATCGTAGTCCAAGGGATACATACTATTGTTCTTTCTCAGCCCTACAACCTCTGCATTAGACGGCTCAAGTACCCAGTTGCTTGGCTCCCCGGGACTTTTGGTCAATAAATCCAGCATATTGTCAGCTAGGTTTGCCCTTTCGTACCAGCCCAGCATGGCGGTTATATCGTCCTTCAGTGCGCTGGATGTGCTGGTTATGGCTCCAAGCATGAGGATAACTATGACCAATGAGAGCATCGCGTCAAAGGACAGCAGCTGACCCCGCCTCATTTTCTCATCACATCCACGTTTATCTCAACCTCTTTCCCACCAAAATACAGCTTACCGTCTCTCATCTGAACGTTCGTCTTCGAAGCGAGGTCGTTGACTATATACTGCTCTATGTTGGTCTCTATGCTCGTCTCCGGGAAGGTGCCCCCTGCGTATAGTATGGTGACGTTAACCTGTATTCTGTCGGCCAGCTCTTTCATGGTGAGGGATGCGAGCTGGAATGAATAGTATGTGTAGTTGTTTGCGGTTATTATTGCGTTCAGAGGGGTGTACTCGGTTTCGTTGGTCACCACCCCAGTGTTCAGGTACGCACAGGCATTGGACGCAGAATTCCTTACATAGACTACCAGTGAGATGTCCCTGTTTTCGTTCAGGTAGGGAGGCACTATTATTAGAATGCCCGTGAGGATTATCGCGATTATGAAGAGGCTCTCAATCGCAGTCTGGGCCTTACGGCGAGACATCGACATAGAGCCTCTCCTCCGTCTCGTTGTACGTTGCCACTATGTGGAATTCCTTTTTTGCCGCGGTGAGGGTGACTGAACTCTCCCTGTAAATCGGCACTGGGCTCTTCTGGATGACGAGATATTTTCTCCCCGCTATCGTGGCGTTTATCATGATAGTATCGTTGGAGGGCACGAGTGTGACTGTGACTTTGTCGCCCGCATCTAGGGACATGGACAGTTCTTTCTTGATACTAAAGCCGTCTCCAACCGCGTAGACTTTAGTAACGGAATCCCTAACGTCTATTGAGAACACTTTGAGTTTCGTAATCACATCGAAGGTTTCGGCGTAGCTCGTCTCGCTGCTGGCAATATAGACTAAGTTGACCATCGTCAAGGTTATCAGAGTAACCGCAAAGAGGAAGTCTAGACTTATCTGTGCTCTCATCTTCAGCCACCGGGATTGATGTTTATTCTCAGCTCGCCCTTGGCCGAGTCGAACGTCCAGCTCTCCGGCTGCTCCGGGTTCCACTCAACGACTATCTTCAGGGTTGGGGGGAGGTTTGTGGGATCTATCTCCAGGCCGTACAGCGTAATAGTTCCAACTGTGATGCTCCCGGATGGTGACCATACGGATGAGTTGCCGTAGGGCACCGCCTGATACATCGACCTGCTCCAGAAAACGTTCTTGTTCCCGCCCGTCAGAACGGGAGTAAACCCCGTGCCTGTGACCGTAACATAGGTGCCGTTACCATCGCTACTATAGTTGCCATAGGTTATGAATATTTTCGGACTCTCCAGGTTCAGGGCCTTTTCGAGCATGCCCGCATCCCTTAAGTATGTCAGCTTGACGTATGTAGTGGACTTGGCACCCGGTCCCTGGGCGTAGACCTGGCTTATCGTGTTGGAAATAGCGTTGGCGAGGTTCTTCTCCTCAAGACTTACCTGAATACGGAGGGTTTCGATTGAAGTTGAACCTTCCCGGAAAGTAATGTTGTTCACAGAGTAAAGTAACAGTATAAGCATTATACCGAATATAAGCATGAACTCCAGTGATATCTGGCCACGCCTAGCTTTTTGCATCATATATTCTCCCCTCAATAGTGATTAGTTGTGAGCATCTATTTAACCGTTACTCTCCGATTTTTCGGCCTTTACTACCGCAAAAAGGCTCGTTCCGATTTTTTTAGTTGCAACTCCAAAGTAATCACCGCTGAAGATTTTGAATTTGTACCTTTCTGGAGGCAGGGAGTGCTTCCTCACGAGCTCGTCCAGTTCGTCAATAAAGAACTGGGTTAGCTCATAGTACATCAAATCGAGCTTTTCCTTTGTGTAGTCTCTAATGAAGAGAAGGGCAGGGAGCAGTGCGAGGCCGATGATAAAGTAGGGCTGGCTGAAGAGGACGGAAGCTACAATTGTCGCGGCTATAGCTCCTCCGATTACAGCGTAGGAGGCTTTTTCCGCATTCTTTATCCTCTTGGCTTCCTTTACTTTACCCTCCCAGATGTCGAGAAGTGCTGGGTTGTAGAAGTCGAAGGCCGTGTGGCGCTTCCCCTTGGCTATTCTTTTTCGGATTAAATCGTCCCAGTCGTCTTGATAATAAATGACCTCTCCGTGTATCTTTGCTCTCTCGGCATCTAGTGAGGAGATAATTCTGATTATATCCTCGGCGCTCTCGTGGGCTATGTGGGAGTAGACTTCCTTCTCGTCGAGCTCTAAAGCGACCTCGACGGAGTCCTTTATTGGCTCGGTCATTCTTCACCACCTGGGTATATGTCATCGAAGTCCGGCAGGCCACTCAGGAGTTCCTTCTTCCTGGTTTCCGCTTCGGCCTTCGCCTCCATGAAGGACCGAGCGTAGTGCTTTGCGGTCAGAACTATGTCCTCTATGCTCTTGCTGTCGTAGATGCCGCTGAGGAGTGTAACTACCTCTACCTCTCTCTCGCGCGGGTCTGGATAGAAACCCCTGAATATCTGTTTGCCCCTTATCTTGTTGGTGAGATACTCTAAGGCCTCAAATATCTCAGTGGCTTTGAGTATCTCTGGTGGGCCGTGTATTGCAACCAGCCCGTAGAGGGCGGATTCTATGTTCGCATCGAGGTAGAGCCCCTCGTTCTCGAAGGACTTCATTATGAGCCGGGAGAGGCTTTTGACCTTGTTCGCGTCGGCCTTTGCGTAACCAATCGTCGCAAAGCTTCCAAAGGCCTTCAGCACGAATTTCAAGTCGCTCGCGTCAAGGGTCTGCTCCCCTGGCACGTCAACGAGGGCCAGTAGGGAAGCTATGCGCTCGACTATGGTGTAGTTTATCCTCTCGTAGGCCTTGGTTATGTCGTCGCCGCTTTCTTTCAGTTTGTTGTTGTCGATGGCTATTATGGAGTCTGCTATCTTTGAGAGCTTGTCGATGGTTATGGCCGCGTTGATGGTGGGCCTTATGCCCTCCTCTCTGAGGGGGAGTGCCCCGATGGCTACAACAAGGGAATCTGGGTATTCCTCCTTGAGTGCCTGGGCCAGAACTGGTGTTCCCCCCGCGCCAGTTCCGCCTCCGAATCCAAAAGTGAGGAAGAAGACGTCAACGTCCTCATAGCCGATTATCGAGCCTATCTTGCGCATGACTATTTGCAGGTCGCGCTTCATGGCTTCCCTGCCGAGGAGGGGGTTGGCGTTTACACCTTTGCCACCTGTGAGACCTTCTCCTATGAGTACCCTTCTCTCCGGCGGGATGTGCTTGAGGTACTCTAGGTCGCCTTTGGATGTGTTTATGGCGAGAGTTTCGAAGTCCACCAGCGCGAAGAGGTCGGCTATCTTAGTTCCACACTGACCAACCCCTATGATTATAGCCCTCACGACTTAATCACCCCACGACTATAACGCGCACCCTACTGTTCTCGTTAAGAAGGACAAGCGCGTCTCCCCTAAGGTATCTAATGAACCCTGTTGTGAATATTTCTTTTACGATTTCGGCGTTTTCTGGCTCGTAGAATATGAACAGCACGACGCCCTTAGGGGTCTTGCCAGGGATGAGTACCACTGCTTTGTCCGTTGGAACGGTGACGTTGCCCACCGTGACGGTTCCGTTCTCAACGTGGAACCTTAGGTAGGGGTTGTACTCCCTTATGCTGTATTCTCCAAAGTTCGCCATCACTATGTAGCTCTCTTCGCCGATGGTTGTGGAGTTGGCCTCGATAAATCCTCCTGCGAAGAGGTCGTTCAGCGTGGTGACTATCTCACTCACGCTCTCATTGTCCATTCCAGGCGCTATGATGTGGAAGACGTCCTCGTCGAGGGCCCTTTCAACGTCGTAGAGGTCGACTGGCGGTATGTACTGGAAGCGCGAGAGGTAGAGTATCGCGCTCGCTATCTCTATAGTATTGTTTTCTATCAACCCGCTGTCGCGGGCGTCCATGACAAAGTTAAGAGTTTCATTGGTGTAGTTGTAGCCGTACTTGAGGAGCAGATCTGTGGTCCTAACAGTAAGCTCAACGCTTGGCGTTCCTGGATATTCCTTGTTCTTCTCCCATATGTAGTATACCTTCCAGTAGGACCATCCGCCATTGACCCTCTGTTCGATGAGCCACTCGATGTGTGGTTGAAGCTCCTCCCGCGTGGCTATTCCATCGAGGGCCTCGAGGACAGTGATAGTGGTGAGGACATCTGGCTTGAGCATATATGAGAAGTATCTCGTGGTAACGTACGTTCCCCAGCCGTCGTCCGTTATGCTCAGGAGCCAGTCCTTGGCCTTCTGAATTAGCGGGTCGTCGGGGCTCACGCCGAGATCGCGAAGGGCCTTGATGGCCAGTGCCGTTTCGTAGGGCTGAGGACCGAGAATGGTGTTGCCCCAGAGGCCGTAGTCGAGCTGAGCGTTGCGTATGAGCTCTATCGCCTGCTCCTTCTCCTCATCTGTGAGGTTGTTGTACATCAGGAGAGTCTCAAGGGCGTAATAGTAGCCGACTGACATCCTGCCGTTCTGCTCCACCCAAGCCGCATCCCTCTGGAAGGCATCCCTCGCCCACGCTACGGCCCTGTCTATTGACTCCTTCTCCGGATAGCAGGCTTCTATAGCTTTGAGAGCGTAGTAGGTGGCCGTCTCGTCGGATGGATAGTTCAGATGGAAGCCCCATCCGCCATCGGGGTTCTGCATGTTTTTGAGCTCTTCACAGGGCATCTCGTAGGGGTTTTTGGTCTCGGTTAGTGGAGTTATCTCAAAGGACGTTGACAGCGCCATCAGGGCGAATGAGGTAGTGGCTATCATCTCCGTGGAGGAGAACATGTTTGGCGTGTTTATCCAGTAAACGAGATCGTTGGTGGTTTTCTTGTAGGATTCGAGCTTCGTAAGTATCCTTGCGGTGTCAAAATCAAGAGGCGCGGAGAGAACGAGGGCGTAGGTTAGCATCGCCCTCTCCTTCATGGTTATGGTATCGTTGTTGAGTAGGATGCTCTTGACTTCCTCTATGGTCCCGTTATCGACAGGATAGCCGATACTGTGGTACGCGATGAGTTTAAGGGCAAGGGCTTCGTAGTTAGATATCTCACAGGAAGCGTTTTCGATGTACTTAACCGCGTCGCGGATGGTCTGGCTGTTGTAGCTGTAGCCGCTCTCTCCGAGGGCCCAGATTGCTACCACCGTTGGGTAACATGAGGTAGGTGTCTCTGGAACATAGCCCCATCCGTTTTGGTTTTTCGCCAAAATCAGGTATGAAATTCCCCTTTCAATGGCGGATCTTACCTTGAGTCTCCCCTCCGTTCCCAGATATGGGTAAGCCTTCTTCAACGCTATAACAGCATAGGCGGTATCGAGAACGTTGCTCGTCTCACCCGGGTAAAAGCCCCAACCGCCGTCGGGATTCTGGTTGGTGAGGAGCGTTTCTACTAAGGCTTCTATGTTGGGATCAATAATAACGCCCGAGGTTAAATCATCAACCGCCCCTGATAACGCCATCAATGCAAGGCTTATTTCCCTCGTCTGCTTTGTAGAGTCGGCTGCATCCCTGAGGAACCTTGCAGAACCATCTATCGTGCTCGCGCTGACGACTGGGATCAGCATGAAAACTACCAGTATCAAAGCTAGAACCTTCTTCATTATCTTACACCCCTAAGTTTATTCTAAGCGGCCAAAATAAATAAACCTTTTCCATAAAAAGGGAGAGAAAGCTCAGTGCTTTATGAAGCGTTCCGTTTTATCCACATCATCGCGCATTATCAGAACGACACGGCTCGGCTCGTACTCGTCCTCGATGTGGTAGCCCGGAAGGTGCCTGACGAGCTCTTCGGCGAAGGCCCTAATTTCCTCATGGCGCGGCATGTTGTTGATCGTCAGTCTATTGCGTGAGAAGCCGACGAACATGTAGGCCTTAGCCTCGACGAACATAGGCTTGGCTTTCATTATGAGCTTTGCGTAGCCCTCTGGATTATGCATGTTCTCGCCCTTGACGAGCGTGAGTCTTATCACCGTCCTCGTCGGCAGGCCGTTCATGAGCTCGAGCGTTCTAAGGATTTTCTCCCAGCCGTCGGGAATCATTGGGACATTGACGCGGTTGTAGGTCTCTATATCTGGAGCTGTAAGCGAGACGTAGAGCTGGGTCGGGAGCTTGTCCTCTTTAATCATCTCTTCGAGTCTCTCCGGAACCGTTCCGTTGGTGACGATGAATGTTGTGAGGCCCCTCTTGTGGAACTCCTCAACGAGGTCGCCCATGTACGGATAGAGCATGGGCTCACCCGAGAGGCTTATAGCTGCGTGCTTTGGATTCCATGCCTCCTCGAACTTCTTCATATTTATTCCCGGCATGCCCTTGTAGCCGACCAAAAGCTTCCTCTGGGCCTTTATGCTCTCCTCGACTATAAACGCTGGATCGTCCCATGGCTTCGGCAGTTCGACGTCGAGGAACCCCTCCATTGGGCGCCAGCAGAATATACAATTGTGGGTGCACCAGGCAAGGACTGGGGTCATCTGGAGGCAGCGGTGGGCGTGAATGCCGTAGAACTTCTGCTTGTAGCAGAATCTGTCATGCTTTATACTCTCCTTTAACCAGTGGCAGAGCTTCACTCCGCTGTGATGGCCCACTAGAGCGTAATGTTGCTTCTTGAAGAGTCTCGCGATTTCTTCGGGCATGTTTGGATTGGACTTCACAACTATTGCCATTAGTCTCACCTAACTCGAGTTCAGGGATGCTTTTAAAAACCTGTTGGGAACACAACTGTCCCATATTTTATCGTCGAAAAATACTTCGACGATTGGGAAAGGTTTAAAAGCGGAAGTTCGAGGCTACTTTTATGTTTGAGCGGATAAAACCAAACCTTGTGCTCAACGCAAGGGATCTGGAGCCCGTCCCTGAGGAGGAGACTGAAGTCGAAAGCAGGCCCAAAGTCAGGTTCCTCTTTGAGATTAAGAGGCGCCACCTGGCTTAATCATCAAACGATGCATTTATCAGCACTATATCTTCGAAAAAGACATGCTTCTTAGCGGCTATTTTCCCACGCAGTCCAACCGCTTCAAGGTTTCTGAGGGTCTCCTCTATCCCTGTTATGGAGCTCTGGACTATCTGGACGGTTCCTCCAGGCTTGAGGTAATTCTTCACTTCGTTGATGAACCTGTCTAACACTTCCCTGCCCGTTTCCCCACCCACGAGGGCAAGGTCTATGGGCTCCTCGGGCTCACCTGGAAGGTAGGGGGCGTTGAAGGTGATGATGTCAAATTTCCCTTCGACGTTCTCAAAGAGGTCGCTAACACGGAACTCGGCGTTTTTTATGCCGTTCAGCCTTGCGTTCTCCCTGGCAAGCTCCACTGCGAGAGGGTTTATATCAATTCCAAGAACGAATTTGGCTTTCCTCGCCATCAGGAGGGCGATTATTCCGGTGCCTGTGCCCACATCCAGGGCAACGTCGCCTTTTTTAACCGCTAAGTTCTCGGCTAAGAGGAATGTGTCCTCCGCTGGCTCGTAGACCTGGGGATGGAGTTTTATCCTCAGTCCTCCGTAATACAGCATGATGGTAGCTGGTTCCCAACCTTTTTGTGTTTAACGCTTTGTCTTTTGGCTTTGCTACGAAAGACTTAAGTGTGAATGCCTTCATGTATGGTATATAAACATGTACTGGGGTGTTGTTGAATGAACAGGAAAGTAGTTATAAGTGGTTTGATGGCTCTACTGCTTCTGGCAGCAATCTTTGCAGTCCCCGCTGTCGCTGAGAAGCCAGAGATGATCAGGGTGGTAGTGCACATTGATAAGGCCCAGTTCAAGCCGAACGAGGTCCTTGGAATTGGTGGTCATGTTATCTACCAGTTCAAGCTCATAGATGCCGCCGTTGTTGAGATACCCTCAACCGCAGTGGGCAAACTTAAGAAGCTACCTGGAGTCAAAATGGTTGAGTTCGACCATCAAGCGGTCCTCTTAGGAAAGCCTCCGGGAGTCGGAAAGCCTGGGAGTTCCCAGCCGGCCCAGACGATTCCGTGGGGAATTGAGCGTGTTCAGGCCCCAACCGTCTGGAGCATAACCGACGGTTCTAGTGGTGGGGTCATCGAAGTTGCAATTCTCGATACTGGAATAGACTATGACCACCCAGATCTTGCGGCTAATCTTGCTTGGGGTGTTAGCACCTTGAGGGGCAAAGTTTCTACAAAGCCGAGAGCCTACTACGACCAGAACGGCCACGGAACCCACGTTGCTGGAACGATAGCCGCCCTTAACAACGACATTGGCGTCGTCGGCGTCGCCCCGAAGGTTGAGATATATGCAATCAGGGTCCTTGACGCCAGCGGAAGGGGTTCTTACATCGACATTGCCATTGGAATTGAGCAGGCCCTCCTCGGTCCCGATGGGGTTCTCGATGCCGATGGCGACGGAGTAATAGTCGGCGATCCGGATGACGACGCTGCCGAGGTCATAAGCATGTCCCTCGGCGGTTCGGCCGATGACCAGTACCTCCACGACATGATCACCAAGGCCTACTTGTACGGCGTCGTGATAGTTGCCGCCGCCGGTAACGAGGGCGCCGACAGCCCGAGCTACCCGGCCGCCTACCCAGAGGTCATCGCCGTCGGTGCCACCGACTCAACCGACGCCATAGCCTACTTCAGCAACCTCCGGCCTGAGGTCAGCGCTCCGGGTGTTGACATCCTCAGCACCTATCCGGACGACACCTACAAGACCCTCAGCGGAACCTCAATGGCCACCCCGCACGTCAGCGGTGTCGTTGCGCTTATCCAGGCTGCGTACTACAACAAGTACGGCGAGGTCCTTCCGGTCGGAACCTTTGACGACATGGGCACGGACACCGTCAGGGGAATCCTCCACGTTACGGCCGATGACCTCGGGGATCCAGGGTGGGACATATACTACGGCTACGGAATAGTCAGGGCCGACCTGGCCGTTCAGGCGGCCATCGGCTGATTCTCTTCTTTATTCCCCTTTGATGGTCCTTCTCAGAAAAGTTTTCCAACTTTCGCAAAGTTCTAAAGGTTCGAAATGATCCCGAGAAACGTTCTAAGGCGATTTAGAGAAGAGAAAAAGAAATCACTTCCTCTTCCACTCGGTGTAGCCGCACCTTCCGCAGCTCCAGCGGTCCTTGTGCTCGGCCATGAAGACACCCGGACCGCAGCGCGGGCAGAACTTGTTCTTCCTCTTGACCTTACCGCCCTGAACCTCGTAGAGCTTCCACTTCTGTCCCATCTTCACTCCTCCTCCTTGGTTATTATTCCGTCCCTAATGAGAATGTATTCGGGCTCGATATAGAGCATCCTCTCCTTGCTCTCGTAGGCCTTGGCATAGCCCTTGCTGACCCTGCTACCGAAGTAGGACCTAATGTACTGAACAACGGTGGTCTCAGGGTTGAGGTCGAGCATGGCAACGAGCTTGCCCTTGACGTCCTTCCTCGAGGGGGTCGGCTCACCCTCGTGGATAATGTCGAAGTATATCTCCTTTCTTCCGAGGAGCTTGTTCTCCTTTATCTCGGTAACCTTAATCTCCATCGCGAACCACCTCCATCTTGGACATGAGCTTCCCGCACTTGAGCTTACATTCAGGAGTTACCTTTATAAGCACTACTCCCTCGTTGGGCTGGCCGTAGAGCACCACTGAGCCCTCGGGGGCGTAGAGCACCGCTGGAATCGCCGCGAGGTCTTCCTCTCCGCACACCTTTATGTAAACCCTACGGCCCCTCTCGGCCAGTCCAAACCCCTTTCTGATTGCGTTTAATAAAGCTTTCGTTATTGTTCCGGGGGGATTTTGCACGGTCATTATAACGGCTTCGTTCTCGATCTCGGGACTGTACTCCCGTCTTTTTGTCTTGTGGTCGTATATGGCCAAATTCGGCTTTATCCCGAGCCTGAGGACGTTCTCTGTGACGACGTCACCAACTGTAACGATATGCCTGGCCTTTTCAAGCTCGCCCCGTATCTTCAAGTAGGGTTCAGGAATCTCCCCTCGGATAAGCCTTCCGAGGGGCTCCTTCAGCACTTTTCGGAGCTCAGGAGTTAATTTGAAGTAGAGCATCATCTAACCCTTATCGCGTACTTTCCTGGAACCTTAACGCCCAGCTTCTGGGCTATCCTCGACTTCTCCGGCTCGGTAATGATGACGAGGTCGAACCATTCATCGCTCAGGTCCCTGCCGCCGCAGACGGGGCAGCGGTCTTCCGTGGTGATGAAGTGGCAGTGCCTGCAGGCGCGCTCCTTCATGCCTCGCCCTCCTTGCGCTTCTCCTTCTCAATCCACTCGAACTTTCCAAGACCGGGCTGCCTCATCGTCAGGCCGATCTTGTTCTCCCTTATGACCCTGCTCTTGATGCTCACCGCGATAATCCTCGCCCTGACTTCGTCTCCAAGCTTAAGGGTTCTCTTGGTTTCTTTACCGAGGAACTGCTTGTTCTTCTCGTCAAAGACGACGTAGTCGTCCATGAGCTGTGAGATGTGAACGAGACCGTCCATCGGGCCTATCCTTATGAAGGCACCGTAGGGAGCAACGTCGATGACCTCGCCCTCAACCACCTCGTGCATCTCCGGCTTCCAGACGAGGACGTTGAAAATCACGTCGTGGTAGGTCGCTCCGTCTCCAGGGACGACGACGCCTTGGCTTATCTCCTCAACGTCCATAACGGCTAAGATGACTCCCTCGTCCCTGTCGTAGATTCCCTCATACGTCTCTCTCAAAACTATCTTCGCGGCTTCCTTTGGGTCCATGGTGAACATCTTGGGTGGAATCCTCACGACGTCCTTAATCTTCAGGAGCTTGTACATGCCTTTACCTCCTCTCTCAAAATAAAGTGGGGAAAATCAGTCCTTCTTGCCGAACTTCTCCTTGTAGAGCTCGATGGCACGGAGGATTTCTTTCTTAGCTTCTTCCGCGTTGCCCCAGCCCTCTATCTTGGTGACCTTGCCCTGGAGCTCCTTGTACCTCTGGAAGAAGTGGGCTATCTCGTCGAGGAAGGCCTTCGGAACGTCGTCGACGTCCTTCCAGTCGTCGAAGTACGGGTCCTCAACGGGAACGGCCAGAACCTTCCAGTCCTTGTCACCGCTGTCCTCCATCTTCATTATGCCTATTGGCCTGGCCTCGACGATGGTGAACGGGTAAACGGGCTCGCGCATGATGACCATTATATCAAAGGGATCTTCATCGTCGTACCAGGTCTGTGGAATTATTCCGTAGTCGATCGGATAGAAGAACGGGCTGTAGAGGACTCTGTCGAGCTTGAGAAGGCCGGTCTTTTTGTCTATCTCGTACTTGTTCCTGCTCCCCTTTGGAATCTCTATGAGAGCGTAAACAACCTCGGGAACCTCCGGTCCTGGCTCCAGATCATGGAACGGGTTCATCACTACCACCTCTTACCACTTGTAGAACTTCTAGGTTAGGCTTTCGGATAGGGCTTTTAAAGTTGTTGGTTGTGAAACGGGGAAAATAGTAAAGGGAAAAAGAAAAGGGAGTCAGTTGGCCTTCTTCTTCTCTTCGGGCAGGGGTTTCCTGTACTCATAGGAGATGCCGCCCTCGATTATGGCGTAGACTTCTTCTTCGCCCTCTATATAGTGCAGTATTGGCTTGTCCAGCAGCTCAAAAGTCGTCTCCAGATCCTTTGGAGTCCTTAGAACGACTTCCATGTAGAGGGTCACGTCCTCTGGAATCTTCAGGAGTGTGACAACACCATGGTTGAAAGTGACCACACCTTCCCTCTCAAGCTTGGGGATGTGGGTCTGCATCAGGCTGACGTAGACGCTTTTTTATGCTTCCGGTTGGTGTCCCCTTCTTTCTCGGCTATATACTCAACGAGCTCCCTGAGTTCGGCCTTGCCTTCACATCTCTGTAGGAACTCTATCAGGAGCATCCTCCTGTCGTTCCCCAGTATCATCGTTGCGGTACCCATAGTATCACCGTAGGCGATAATGCTTCCGCTTGTTTCCGTTGGTGTAAAATGCCTCTACCTTTTTCTGGTCTATCATCTTCCTGAGCGTTCTTTCAACTTTCTGTCTCGTGCAGCATATTCCTCTCTCATTCAGGAATCTCGTCAGAAACGCTACGCTCAATGAACCGTGAACCCTCAGGAGGTTTGCAATCTCTCCCTCAAGGTTTATTACAGTGTTCATGCCCTCACCCCCATCTTAGGCAAGTAAAATGTAACACTAAAGTCCTGTACCTATCTCTGTGACGATACTATTTAAAAGTTCCCAAAAAGTCTGATTTTTGAATTTTTTCGATTTTCGTGTTTATTTTCGCCTAAAAGAAGCTTATTTTAAAAGAAACGGTAAGATATTCCCATTTCTGTTGTTTTTTGATATGGGGCTTTTTTGAGTTGTTGGAAAATATGTAACACTACAGGCTCTAACCCACCATATAGGCTCCTTGACTTGTTCAACTTCCAAAAGTCGGCTGGCATTCATGATAAAGCCCCTTAATGACGTGATACATTGTGAGGTATAACATGAGGTTCGAGATTAGAACACAGAAGATGATAAAAGGGGGGTTCGACGTCTGGAGCCCAGTTGAATGGTAGCCCCGCGGGGATTCGAACCCCGGTCGCGGGATCCAGAGTCCCGCATGCTTGGCCGCTACACCACGGGGCTGTGCCCGTTGATAGGTTCAGGTATTGATTTATAAATTTTATCCTCTCCCCTGGAATTTCATGCTCCTAGCGGGGCTTATGCAAAAAATTTATATTTTTCTCTACTTCAATGGTAACTGGTGGGAGCAATGGACTTCGCCCTCTTCATGGAGAGGTACGGCTACCGAATTTTGGTGCTGGTTTTTGGCGCCGCTATACTCGGAATCATGCTCGCGCCCTTTGTGATGACTTTCTGGGCCTTCAGCAGCAGCGGCATTGCGGCCGCGGTTATCGCGGTGATAGTGCTCGCAATAGGCATTGCATTGATGGTCGTCCCGAAGTTCTGGAATTTCGCTGACAAGATGAGACAGACCCACGTCATTGAAGACTGGAACGAGGAAAAGTAGCGCCAAACTTTGCAGCGCAAAGTTTGATCAAAGAGTAGACTTCCTGCTAAATTGGTTGGAGTGAGTTCGCATGTCTTTTATGGAACACTGTAAAACTGCCAATTGGGGAATAAACCCACTTAAGAACCGGCCATTTTGGGATTGACATGCGAGCCTTGATCAAACTTTGCGAAGGCGAACAACCCTTGCACTGCAAAGGTTGATCAAAGTTTTAAACTCCCTCAAAACTTGCTGGAAAGAGTTCGTATGTCTTTCTAAAAGTGGGAATCACAAATTGGTTTTGTTTTAAGCTTGGCTTTTTAAATTGTTTCTATTTTCTTTTGGCGCCCTTCGGGCGCTTTCTTGAGTGAAACACCGTAAAACGGCCTTTTAATTGTAGAAACCACTTGGGAATTGGCAATTCCAAAAGCGACATACTGACTTTGATGAAACTTTTGCTTGGCAAACAAGCTTTTGGAAAAAGCTTGACCAAAAGTTTCCCTTTCTGTTAAAGTGCCAGAGAGCAAAGCGTGCGCTCTAAAACTCGCTCTTAAAAGAGAGGGTAACTCCAAAACAAGCCTGTTAAGAGGTTTCGCTTTCATTCTGGCGTCTTTCGGACGCCCTGGGGAGAGTGAAACTATGGCAAATTGAGATTTGAAGAGTAAACCCGACTTTGAAAATTGCGTTTCAAAAAAAGCACGCGATTTTTCCGTCAACGCTTTGCGCAAGCAAAGGGTTGTTATGGTGGGGCCGCCGAGATTTGAACTCGGGTCCCCGGCTCCCGAAGCCGGAAGGATAAGCCAAGCTACCCCACGGCCCCATGCCCGCTGATAAGGGGACTCGCAGGACTTATAAAGTTTACGGAGTAGTCTGATGTACAGGGTGGAGGAGTGGAGAACATGAAGGTCTCGGTGATAGTACCAACGTACAACGAGCGCGACAACCTTGAGGAGCTCTTCGAGAGAATAAGCAAGGCCCTTGCTGATTACGATTATGAAATCATCGTTGTTGACGACGATTCTCCTGATAAAACTTGGGAATTTGCCCAGAAGCTAGCCGAAAAGTATCCAGTTAAGGTTATCCGCCGGACGAAGGAGAAGGGTCTCTCCTCGGCGGTCATCCGTGGCTTCAAGGAGGCGAACGGCGACGTCTTCGTCGTGATGGACGCCGACCTACAGCATCCACCGGAGGTGATTCCCCGGCTGCTGGAGGCAATCGAGAACGGCGCGGACATAGCCATAGCCTCCCGCTACGTTAAGGGAGGGGGCGTTAAGAACTGGTACTGGTACAGGAAGCTGATCTCCAAGGGAGCTATAATGATCGGCCGCATCGCCCTGCCGAAGATAAGGGACGTTAAGGATCCCGTGAGCGGCTTCTTCGCCCTCAGAAGGGAAGTCGTCGAAAACGCCCAGCTTAACCCCATCGGCTTCAAGATACTTATGGAGATACTCATCAAGGGCAGATACCAGCGCGTCGAAGAGGTTCCATTTATCTTTGGCCTCAGACACGCCGGCGAGAGCAAGCTCGGCGGAAAGACAATAATCAACTACCTCAAGCATATTTACAGGCTCATGAAGTGGGAGGGCGAGCTGGACAGGCTGGTGAAGTTCACGCTCGTTGGCCTCTCGGGAGTACTCGTCAACCAGGGCTTTCTCTGGTTCTTTGTCGAAAAGCTCGGCTGGGACAAGATACTCGCCAACATTCCTGCCATGGAGCTGGCCATACTCAACAACTTCACCTGGAACGACCTCTGGACTTTCAGAGACCTGAAAAGCAGGCCCCTTTATCAGCGCCTCCTGAGCTTCCACCTTGCCGCTCTAACTGGGGCAATCGTCCAGTGGATCATCTACGCTACCCTCGTCTTCCTTGGAATGAACTACCTCCTTGCTAACCTGGTCGGCATCGCCGTCTCGTTCATAGTCCGCTTCCTCGTGAACAGGCACGTCACCTGGGGTTAGTTGGCTTTTTCATTTTCCCTGCCGGAGGCCAACCTTAAATATCCAGAGGGCTATTTCCTCCGGGGATGGACATGATGCGCTTTTTGAAGGAAGCAGAGGTTTTTGATTCGACCAACGTTCTCCACTACATAGCCGAGATAAGCCAGTTCCACAGGATACAGGGCTCGAAGGAGCTCCCTGAGGCAGTTAAGTTTATCAGGGAGGAGCTCAGAATCTGGGGGGTTAACTCTCAGCTCTTCGAGGAGTTCTACGATGGGAAGACCCGCTATCTGACGTTAAAGTCTCCTATAGCGTGGGATTTAGTCCATGGAAAGGTCGAGCTCCTTGGAAAGGTTCTCACGACTTCGATGAGCCCTCTGGTGGTGATGGCCCACTCCCCGAGCGGGAAAGCTGAAGGTGAAGTCGTCCACATAGCCAAGGACGAGGACTGGGAGAAGGCTGAAGGGAAAATAGTCCTGGCTGGTAGGGACTGGAGGGACGCCTATAGAAGGGCCAACGAGGTAAAGGCAAAGGCGTTCATCGCCTACAGGGAGGGAACCGGGGACGCAATTCCATACATCGGCCTCTTCCTCACTAAGGATGAACTCGAATGGGCAAGGATTCCGGCCGTTGCAGTTCCAGAGAGCCTAGCAAAGGCGGTCATAGGCAAGCTGAATTCGGGAGAAACAGTTAAAGCGAAAATAGAGGTCGAGACCCAGATAAACGAGCGTCAGGTTCTCCCAATCCTCTACGCCGAGATAGGAAGGCCTCCGTTCATACTCTTCACGGCCCATATCTGCCACCCCAAGCCCGGGGCCAACGACAACGCCTCGGGAAGTGCGATGCTCATAGAGCTCGCGAGGGTTCTCAACGGCCTTTACGACGACTCCTTCCGCTTTGGTTTTGCCTTCCTCTGGATACCTGAGTACTATGGCACTCAGGCATTCATCGAGAAGTACGCCGAGCTCGACAAGTACTATGCTGTTATAAACCTCGACATGGTTGCCGGGAGCGAGGACAGGGCCGGTTCGACGGTGATGCTCGTTAGAACCCCTGTGTCGAGGTTCTCGGTGGTCTCAGGGGTTCTTGAATATTTCCTCGAAAAGGCAAACGGAGCCGGAAAAAGCTTCTCGGGAAGCCCAATGCCGAGGCTCAAGCTTAAGTCTTATCCCTACGAGATGGGCAGCGACCACGATGTCTTCAACTTCTTTGGTATTCCCTCGGTAATGTCCATAACGTGGCCCGACCGCTTCTACCACTCCAGTGAGGATACCATCGATAAGGTGAGCAAGGCAACCATCGAGCTGATTGGTAAGGCTGTTCTGGCGACTGCCCTGGCACTGGCAAAGGCAGAAAAGGACGAACTCCAGCGCTTCGCCAGGGGCTACGCCATGAAGTATCTGGGTGAACTCGGGCGCGACAGGGACACCGAAAAGGTTGAGAGGCTCGTCATGATGGGCCTCGCGAGGGACTCGCGCTTCCTCGAAATCCAGAGCGGCCACGACTTCGAGAGAATGCCATGGCTTAAGTGGGTGAGGAAGGGTATCATTTCGGCGACTTTCATCCGTGAAATTGACGAGAAGGCCTATGAGGAGTTTAAAGCACTGACGAAGGATAGAAAAGTTCTCGCCCACCTTCACGAGCTCTTAATGCTGGGTGAGCTTCTACCGAAGGACGAAGCCTTTGAAGCCCTTGAGGAGGAGTTTGGCAAGGTGGATGTGGAGAAGCTCGAGAGGCTCGTGGAGATGCTGGAAAAAACAGGAATTGTGGGGCTCCTCTAACTCCTCTGGCCAGAGGAGCCCTTTAATTCTTTCTCCAGCTCGTTTATCCTCTTTACAAGGTTCTCCTTAATGTTTTCGAGGACCTCACTCGGTGAGACCGCGGTGTAGACGTAGCCGAGCCATCCCTGCTCGATGAGCCTCCTTTTTAGAATTCCTCTTCTATACAGCCTCAGGACGTGCTCCCTGACCGAGCGTTCGCTTATTCCGAGCTCCCTCTGTATTTCAGTTATTCTCATTGGCTCCCTTTTCTCAAGCAGGAGGCGGTATATTCTCAGTTCCGTCTTCTTGATACCCATTGAGCGCAGCAGTGCCTCGAGCTTCTCATAGACGTCGCTCATCTTCCCCACCTGATGTACTCTCATCCCACCTATGAAAAGTTGTCTTCATACTCATTAATAAAGTTTGTCCTACCGGAAGGAAACTTCACCTATGTAGAGCCCGTCGGGTAAAAAAGCCTTTCCCTTCTTTGCATTTCTCAAGAAGGGGACCATCTTAATACCTTCCCTCGCATCAAAGCCCTCTAGGTATGGATTTACGGAGGGCAGGATTAGAAACTTCTCCACCCTCAAGAAGCACTTGGTTTTTCTGAGGACTCTACCCCTCTTGATGCCACAAGCGGGATGTATGTGGCCGAGGTAGGCCTCAACGAACTCCACCTCTGGCAGGTTTGTGTGTCCGTGGAGTAAAAGGAGGCCGTCAATGACGAGATGGTCAACGACATTGATGTTTGGAAACTTCCCGGCAACCTCTTCTATGCGCCCGTCATGATTGCCTTTGGTTATTACAGTTGGAATCTCTCTCAGCTCGGAAAAGAACCCCATCAACAGGCGCTTCATCGTGAAACTAAGTCCAATGGGCTCTTTGACATCCCCCAGGAGTATCAGCAGGTCGGGGTCTCTCTCCCTTATGAACTCGGCGAGCCTCTCTTCGAAGTGGGTCCTTATCCTCAGCCCGCGGGAAAGCTCAAACCCTATGTGTGCATCGGCCAGGAGGAGGGTCTTCCCCCTTGAGGTTTTAAGCTCGAGTGAGAGCTTCTCGAAGGCATCGAAAAAGTCCATAGCACCACCAAAAAGCAAATCGATAGAAAAGGAGAGGAGGGTTATCAGATGAGTCCGCGCTCCTTCCTCCTCTGCCTCTTGAGGCGCCTGATCCTCTTCTTAATCCACTTCCACCTCATCCTTCCCTTCTTCTTCCACTTCCTGGGTCTCCTCTTCATGAGCATCACCCCTGAGCTTTAACTCCACCCTTAGCTCCAGCGGCTCCTTTTTAAGCTTTTCCGTGGGGAAAGGTTAGCTCCCTTTGGACGGTCGAAAAGGTGCATCCACGCCCAGACCTGCCCGAAACGTCGAGCGAGGATAGGTTCTCACTTTCAGATTTTTCCTAGGTTTTTATTATAGTTCGGCCTGTTTTGGTAAATTAAATTGCCAATATGCCAAAATGCGTTATCATGAAAATCGCAAATCTTGAATACAGTTTTATGAAACGTTTGTGAAGCCTGAAACGCTACATAAGATGCGGCATGTTCTACTCCGCTAACCTTATCTACTCCACCAACAAAGATTGGACGGTGGTGTTATGCGGGTAGCCTACGTCCAGATGGAGCCCAGGCTTTTGGAAGTGGACAGGAACCTGAGCAGGGCCGAGAGGCTCATCAAGGATGCCGCCAAAGAGGGCGCGAAGCTCGTAGTTCTTCCCGAGTTGTTTGATACGGGCTACAATTTTGAGACCCGGGGGGAAGTTGAGGACGTTGCGATGCAGATACCAGATGGTCAGACAACCGAGTTCCTCGTCGAGCTGGCGAGGGAGCTCGAGGTCTTTATAGTCGGAGGAACTGCTGAAAAGGATGAGAAAGGAAAGCTCTACAACTCCGCCGTTATAGTTGGCCCCATTGGATTGGGCTACATTGGAAAATATCGTAAGATACACCTCTTCTACCGCGAGAAACTATTCTTTGAGCCGGGCAACCTCGGCTTTCGCGTCTTCAACATCGGAATTGCCAAGGTCGGCGTGATGATATGCTTCGACTGGTTCTTCCCCGAGTCAATGAGGACTCTCGCGCTCAAGGGTGCCGAGGTGATAGCTCATCCCTCCAACCTCGTCATGCCGTACGCCCCGCGCGCGATGCCAATAAGGGCCCTTGAGAACCGCGTTTACACAATAACGGCCAACCGCGTTGGTGAGGAGAGAGGTCTGAGGTTCATAGGCAAGAGCACGATAGCCTCGCCGAAGGCGGAAGTTTTGGCCATGGGGAGTGAAAGCTCAGAGGAAGTCGGGGTAGTCGAGATAAACCTCGAGCTCGCCAGGGACAAGAGGCTCAACGAACTCAACGACGTTTTCAAGGACAGGCGGCCCGAGTTTTATTTTGTATGAGCCGATGTCCTTCAGCTTCCATTTGTTTTATCTTGCTTTGTCGGTCGGGTGATGTAAGCCTCTGGCAGATGTTGTAGTAATGAAACTTGTAACGATAGTATCTTGGGGAGTAAGCAATTGGTCTTGGCGGATTTTTCATTAAAGCCGTTGTTCTTCTTGTAATTCACAATGAGCATACAAGAACTTGGAGAAACAGCATAAAAGACTGCGGATTGCACAGCTTTTTGGCGATGGGGCTATTTTTCGAAAGAGTTTTAAAAAATAAGGCCTTAAATGAAAGCTGGTGCTGAAAATGAGAAGACTAATCCTCCCCGGAGTATTGCTTGTGATTGCAGTGGTGGTTGGTTTTGTTGCACAGGCGGCACTCCTGCCGGCCAACTACGTTTACGAGAAAAGCTATGTGTGTCCCAATCACATCCAGGCCGAATTCATTCCAGCCAACACTTCCGTCACTGGGTACATCAGGGCAGAACATCCATTTTCGGCTTACGTGATTATCTCAGATTCTGGCTATTTTGGGGAGTTTGATCCTTCGAGTGCCGTGATGATGTGGGAGAATGTAACTGCAGTAGAGCTTGACTTCCAGGCTCCTGGGGAGGATTGTTACCTCGTCGTAAGGAACGGAAACACGAGCCAGATAGTCGAGATAAAGTTCAAAGCGGAGCACTGAATGGAAACGCAGAAGATCAAAAATCAGTGAGCACTCCTCTGGCGATATTCTTCCTCGGCCTTCTGAAGTAGAGCAGGTGGGAAACACTGTTGATCCCGTGTTCGTTTCTTGTGATGAGCTTCCATTCCCTGAAGAAGACGCTCCCGATGGCCAGCTGCGACGCAACGTCCCAGAGCCTGTACTCCTCTTCGGTGATCTTCTCGAAGCCCGGCAGCTTGTAGTATGTCCTCCTGAAGGTGCCCCTCTTGAGGTTGTAGCCTTCGTGAACTGAGACTATGGTGTGGTCCTCCGTTTTAGATTCGACGAGGAAGTCTTTGTAGCCTATATGGTATAGAATTCCGTAAACCCTGTCAGTTTCCTCCATGACGAAAACTCCATCTTCGCTCAGGCTCAGGGCGACATTTGCGAATATTCTTACGGCATCGAAGGGGTCGAAGTGTGGCATGGTTAGACCCCAGAGAACGGCCAGATCGTGCTCTCCTACGAGCTTTGAAACTTCCCTCACATCTCCAGTGATGAGCTTAAGCTCTGGACTTATCCCCGCTATCTCGAGCCACTTCCTGGCCTTCTCAAGGTCCTCATTCCTTGCGTCCAGAACCGTCAGCAGTGGGGCATTAGTGGCCTTGGCAGCGGCCGCTCCGGCAATTCCCGTACCGGCGCAGAGGTCGAGCACTCTGGGCTCTTCCGGCAGGAGCCCCTCCATGAATTCAAAGACCTTTACTATCCTCCAGAACCTCCCCACGGCTCTTTCGTCATCGGGCTCCATTCTCCAACGAAGGTAGCGGTAGAGCTCCTCGAGGGACATGGTATCACCTGTTTTACTAATCATCGGAGGATATTAAATTTTTGATCACAGTATCCTTCTTCCCCCACTGCGATGAGCAGGCGGGATATCTGGAGGAACACAACCCCTAGGAGCCCGAACGTGATGAGAAGCCCAAGGATGGTGTTGTTAAGAAGTATTCCGTAGGCGCTTGAGAGGATTATCAGAACCCATAGGAACGCGAAGATAACCGTAATGACTGTTAGAGTTTCGGCGAAGATTCTCGAAGGCGTGGGTGAGCGCTCCAACAGGTATCATAAGCCAGCTATAAAGAGCTGGTTCGTTACGGCTCCCATAACTCCTCGCCCATCCGCTTTATCACCTCTGCTATCTCCTTTATTTCACCCCTCAACTCTGCCAGAATTTCCCTTCCAAGATCCGTAAGTCTGTAGTACTTCCTTGGCCTTCCGCCGACCTCGGCCCAGAAGTCCTCAACGAGTCCGTACTTCTTCAGGCTCTTTAGGAGGTCGTAGAGCGTTCCCTCGCTCGGAACGAGCCTTCCACTGCTCAGCTTCTCAAGCTCCTTCCTTATCGCGTAGCCGTGGAGCTCACCCTTCCTTTCGAGCAGGGAAAGAACAAGGTAAGAGTAAAGACCGGAGCGTAGGTCCTTGAGAAGCTTTTTGAGGGCTCTCTCCTTTTTGCTCCCAAGCAAACACTTCACCATATTACTTTTTCTTCCTCAGGCTTCTCGACCTTCACCCTGGGGATTATGTAGTACATGAGCGCGAGCGCTATTACGGCAAAGATTGCCTCAGTGGCGTACATAAATATCTCGCTCCCGGTCAGCTGATAGTAGGCTGCCATTGAGTCAACGATCGTATGCAGACCGACGATTGCAATCAACCCCTTCTTTCCGAAGCCTTCTCTGTATGCGTAGGCGAGGAAGACCGTTGTCCCTACATGGAAGAGCACGGCGAAGTAGCGCTCGACCAGCGAGAGGAGGGCCGTGCTGACTGGAACGTCCAGAGGGGTCTCGCTCGCTATCGCGGCAACGGCGGCGATTATTCCCACAAAGAAAGCTTCGGTGACGCCGAATCCAAGCCCCACGAAGAGAGCAGTCCTCAGGTCTTTCCCTTTAACGAGAAGATATTTGGTGCCCTCCTGGACGAGGCCAGCAACAAAGCCCAGCCACAGCGAGGCCGCTATGGTAAAGGCCGCCCCCTTGGCTATGACATCTGCGTTCGAGCGTATTCCCAGAGCCAGCAGGGGCAGCTGCTGGATTGGGTTCTGGACGATTATCGCAATGAAGAATATCGCCAGCCCGAATACGAACTCTGACCACTTCGTCCTTTTGAAGCCTAGGAAGTATATCGTGGCCCAAGCGAGCAAACCTCCCAGTATCGGGAACGGGAGGAGGTACATGGCAATCACTCCTTTTCCACGACCACCGCAGTACCGTAGGCATAAACCTCGGCAACGCTAGAACCGACGTTTGCAGTCGCGAAGCGAACGTTTACAACGGCGTTGGCGCCGAGCTCCTTGGCGTGGAGTACCATCCTTTTCAGGGCTTCCTCCCTGGCCTCGGCCATCATCTGGGTGTACTCCTTCACCTCCCCGCCTTTGATGTTCCTGAAGAAGGCCGTTATGTCCCTGCCCAGATGGGTGGCCTTAACTATTCCTCCCCTGGCTATTCCTTTGATCTCAACTATTCGGTATCCGGGCACGCTTTCGGTCGTAACCACTATGATGTCCTCCATAACGTCACCCCCAATACATCGGACTTCGAGGTATATTGGGTGTGAAAATATAAAAATGTTCCCTCCCCTTCTGGGGAAGAATTTTAAGGCCCCCTTATGAAGGCTCATTGGTGAGAGGATGCACGAGATAAATGAGCGAGAGATATTGAAAGTACTTGGAGAGCTTAAAGCTAAGCGCGTCCTTATCCAGACCCCTGAGGGGCTCAAGCGCGAGGCCCAGTTTCTGGCCGACTTTCTTGAAGAGAACGGGATAGAGGCGATAATAAGCGGCGACATCAACTACGGTGCCTGTGACCCTGCTGACAGGGAGGCGAAGGCCCTCGGTTGCGACGCGCTCATTCACCTCGGACACAGCTACATGAAGCTCAACCTTGAGGTTCCCACCATCTTTATTCCAGCCTTTGCCAAAGTTGACGTTCTTCCTGCGCTGGAGAAGAATCTGGACGAGATTAAAAAGCTCGGGAGGAAGATAGCGCTCGTTACAACCGCCCAGCACATACACCAGCTGGAAAGGGCCAGGGAGTTCCTTGAAAATGCCGGCTTTGAAGTCCTCGTAGATGAGGGTGACGGAAGAGTAAGCTGGCGCGGCCAGGTTATCGGCTGCAACTTCACCGCCGCCAAAGTTGACGCCGATGGGGTGCTTTTCATCGGTGCTGGATACTTCCACCCGGTTGGAGTTGCCCTGGCAGTTAGGAAGCCCACCCTGGCGGTAAACCCCTACAGTGGGGATGCGATATGGATGAATGAAGAGGCCGAACGGATAATACGAAAGCGCTGGGCCCAGATAGCGAAGGCCTACGACGCGGAAAAGTTCGGTGTCGTTGTAAGCACCAAGAAGGGGCAGCTTCGTCTGGCGGAGGCGAGGAGAATAATTAAGCTCCTCCGCGAGCACGGGAAGTACGCGAAGCTCATAGCCATGAACCACATAAGCTATCCCGCTCTCGAAGGCTTTGACTTCGATGCCTATGTGGTCGTGGCCTGTCCAAGGGTGCCCATAGACGACGTCGAGAACTGGAAGAAGCCAGTTCTAACTCCACCTGAGGTGGAACTCCTTCTCGACCTGCGCGAGGACTACGAGTTCGATGAAATCTTCGGGGGGAAACGCGATAAGGACGAGCCTTTTGGCATAGCCCTCCACGGGGTGAGAGGTTGAGGAAAAAGCACCTTGCAATGATCCTTTCAAGGCTGAAAGGCTTTCCAGAGCCGAAACCCGAGCTGGAGCAGTACAGAACCCCCGGAGACGTTGCGGCAGAATTGCTCTGGCTGGCTCACTCCATTGGAGACATTGAAGGCAAAGTCATCGCGGATTTGGGTGCCGGGACTGGAGTTCTGAGTGCAGGCGCATGCCTGATGGGGGCTGAAAGAGTCTACGCCGTTGAAATCGACGGGAAGGCTTTAAGAATCGCCAGGGAGAACGTTAAATCTCTTGGCCTTGAGAACTGTGTTGAGTTTGTAAACTCTGACGTCTCGGATTTTGCCCTCCGTGTTGATACTGTGATAATGAACCCTCCCTTTGGCAGCCAGGTGAAGCATGCCGACAGGCCCTTTCTTATGAAAGCCTTTGAGATAAGTGACGTCACTTATTCCATCCATCTCGCGAAGCCCGAGGTGAGGAGGTTCATCGAAGCGTTCGTTAGAGATGCCGGTTTTTCAATAACTCACAGGATAACTCTTCCTTTTGAGATTCCCGCCCAATTCTTCTTCCATCGAAAGAGACTGGAGAGGATTCTAGTCGATATTTACAGGTTCGAGAGGACTTAAAACACCGACTGGCGAAAAAAATATATTGGATAACCCCCAACCAATAGTAGTTGCTATAATCGATAGTGGTGGCTGTAATGGGTGGTGTCTCCACCGATAAAATAAGGGAGCTGATACTTTCTTGGCAGATGATGGATGCGGTTGAACTGTCCCGGGGTAGTGAGGAGGCGCTTCTGGCACTTATTGACCTCGCCAGGGAGGAAGATAGAACCACAAAGATGAGGGCCCTTGCCGCGCTCGGGGAGGTTCTCAAGGGGACCGACAGAAAGACGAAGTCCCTAATATTGAAGAACGGTTTCGATGCAATAGTGGAGGCCCTCAATGAAGGAGATGAGCGACTTAACATGAGGGCCCTTGGGGTTTTAAAACGTCTGGTTGGGGAAACTCCCCTGGGGAAAAAACAGCTGGTGGACCTCGTGGATGCACTCGCTTCACTGGTTTCCAGGGGCGAAGGCCTGGCATGGCTCGAGGCGGTGGAGCTTGCGGCGAAGATATCCGTGCCCTCTCCCCCCGATGGAGTGCTCTCCCGCATGGCGTCCCTCCTCAACTCGCCTAACCTCCACGGAAAGGCACTGGCTTTGAGGCTGCTTCTCAACATGGGACAACCGTCAAGTGAAAACTGGGGCCTTATCCTCAGGGGGACGGCGGAGCTCCTAAGGAGTGGGAATCCTCTCCTCGTAGAAGCTGCCCTAGATGCATTGGCAGACATACTAAAGCTCCCGAGTACTGCCCCTATGGAGGGAGTTCTTCGGGAAATTCTTCCGGTTCTCAAAGAGCTTACAAAGACCGCCGATAACTTAGTCCTGCGCGCGAGGGCCCGTGAAGTTCTGGGGCTTTTGGAGGGCGCACTTTACAGCTACTACCGTTCGAGGCCGGGGGAAGCTAGGAATGTTGTTAAGAAGTTCCTGAACGCGGGTCTCATCGATGAAGCAATGATCCTCGCTCTGGTTGTGGGGGACTCCTCTCTGTTGCTTGGAGTCGACGGTGAAATGCAGCCTCCCGACGTGCTTGGGCGGACGTTCGATAAACTGCCCGGGTCACCGCGCGGGCCATAGTGCTTGCCACTCCTCACTTCCCCGGGAGTGGTGGGGTGACTGGTTAGTTAGGAGAGCCACTTAAAATTCGTAAAGCGAAAAGCGAAATTAATATATGTTCGAAATTCGAATTATCTACTGTAATGTCCCCGCGCAACACTCTATCAAAAGCCGAGCTCAGAGAGATTGTGCTTTCCTGGCAGATCTTGGAGGCGGTTAGACTGGCCTCCGAGGATGAGGGCCTTCTGTTTCTCATTCTGGAGCTTGCCAGGGAGCGGGATGATACTACGCGCCTTAGGGCGTTCATGGCCCTTAACGAGATTTTCAAGAGAACTGGTGGGGATGTGAAGAGCAAGGTTCTAAAGAACCATCTGGATGTGTTTATTGGTGCACTGACTGACGAGAACGAGAGAATAGTAATGAAGGCGCTTCGTGCTCTGAGGCACCTGGTTGAGGGTATTCCCCTTGAAGAGAAGGAATTCCTGGAGATAACAGAGGTTTTAACGAATCTTGTGGAAAATTCAAATCATCATGACATAGTGACGCTGGAAGCTATTGACGTGCTCTCAAAAGTTCGGCCACTCAGAATGTCCGAATCCGTAAACACCAAGATCAATAAACTCATCGGTTCCGATGACCCATACTTAAAAACGATAGGGCTGTGTCTTCTTGTCAATTCTTTTATTCCCTCTGATGACGTGGATGCTTTGAGACTCCTGCTTACTGAGGCATATACTCTCCTCTTGAGTGGGGATGATTTCCTTTTGGAACTGATCCTCGATGTGTTGGGGGATGTTATGAAGTATCCTCTTCCTGCGGACGTAAAAGATGAGGTCGTAAGAATCTCTAAAGTTGTGGGGGAGTTAATCCACCAAAAAGAGGATCCTCTGGTGCGTATAAAAGCCAAGGAGGTCTCTGGACGGGTTACATCTTTTATTTCTAGTTCACAGTCTGTCAGGGAGTTTCGCAGGTTTTAAAACCCTAACCTCAAGAATTCCTTGAGGGGTGCAAAGTTGGGGAAGCTCAAACTGAGCGACAGACAGCTCTACGCGCTGATCGAGGCGGTAAAACTCGGTGAGGAGATTAAACCGAGCCAGAGTGCCAAGAGAAAGGCCTTCGCGAAATACCGAATCGATGGGTGGGAGAACTCCAAGCTTACCGGTATCTTCTATTCAATTCAGCGGAGGCTCGGCCTGATAGACGAGATAATCGAGGAGCTGGTCGGGGTTTCGCCCTACATCCTCGACCCCTGGCTGAGGGCGACGCTTAGGGTTGCCGTGGAGGCTGCCGTCTTCAGGGACCCGAGCGAGAAGACGAGGGGACATTTGAAGGGCCTCGCCCAGTTTCTCTCGAGGAGAACACACCCATTCGTGGGCTATTACTACTATGACCTTCTCCCGAGGGTTCTGGAATACGTCCCCAAGCTAGACACCGAGGAGAAACGCCTCAAATGGGAATACCTGTTTCCAGAGTGGTTTATCCACAGGATGAGGGAGCTCGTTGGGGAGGAAGCAGAGGAACTTCTCAAGGCCCTTAACGAGACCCTGCCAATGAGCATAAGGGTGAATCTCCTCAAGGCGAGCGTGGATGAGGTTGAGGACTACCTGGGGAATAAGGAAGTGCGCTTCGAGAGGAGCGAGAGGATTGAGACCGTTCTGAGAATCCTTGACCCGTTCAATCCCGAGTGGCTCTTCAACAAGGGGCTTGCCATACCACAGGAAGAGGCAGCAGCGGTCGCCTCGCTCATTTTGGCTCCCGAACCCGGGGAAACGGTGGTTGATTTGGCGGCCGCTCCCGGAGGCAAGACCGCCCACATGGCCGAGCTTATGAGAAACGAAGGAAGCATTTATGCCTTCGACGTTGATGGAGCAAGGATAAAGCGCATGAAGGAAATTCTAAGGAGAAGTGGCGTTAAGATAGCTGAAGTAATCAAGGCCGACGGGAGGAAGGCTCCAGAAATCCTCGGGGAGGAGATAGCTGACAGAGTTCTCCTCGATGCCCCCTGCACGAGTGATGGAACCATAGCGAAAAACCCCGAGCTGAGATGGCGCCTCAGGGAGAAGAACATCCCTAAGGTCGTTTCCCTTCAGAGGGAGCTCATCGAGAGCGCCTGGAAGCTGCTGAAACCTGGGGGAAGGATGCTCTACTCAACCTGCTCGATGCTGCCAGAGGAGAACGAAGAGCTAATTGAATGGTTCCTGGGGAGGCACGATGATGCCCGTTTGGTTCCCCTGAAGGGCCCCTATGATGAGGGATTCCTGCCCGGAACGATGAGGGCCTGGCCCCATAGGCACAGGACGATAGGCTTCTTCTACGCCCTGCTGGAAAAGAAGGAGTAGGGGTTCAGGTTTCCTTTTCGAGTTTTATCCTCAGCGGCTCTGCGAACCAATTAACGCGCTGCGGGAAGGGTATCTCTATGCCGGCCTCGTCAAGGGCCTTCTTCACTTTTGATATCAGCTCCGTTTTGACGTCGAACCATTTCTCACTCGGAGCCCATGCCCGGATCGAGAGTATAACCGCGTTGTCCCCAAGGTCCTCGACGAAAATGAGGGGCTCTGGTTCCGCCAGGACTAGGGGCATCTCGTCGAGGGTTTCCCTTATCACCTCGATGGCCTTTTCGATGTCTGCACTGTAGGCTATGCCGATCCTTACGTCCACCCTTCTGGCTGGATACCTCCGGAGGTTGATTATGTTGCTGTTGAAGAGCTTTTCGTTTGGAATTCTGATAAGGGTGCCGTCCCAAGCCCGAATCCGAGTCGACAGGATTCTTATGTCCTCCACAACGCCCCCGAGCTCGCCTATCTTCACTGGGTCGCCGATGTTAAGGGGCTTATCGAAGTACATGAAGACTCCGGAGATGAAGTTCGAAACTACAGTCTGGGCTGAAAAACCGAGGACGATACCTGTTATTCCCGCCGCGGCGAGAAGGGCGCTCAGTTGAGTGCTGACTCCTGCAAAGTTGAGACTCAGAAAGAACGCCACGGTGATGAAGGTATAGTAGAATATTTTGGCCTTTATCTGCACGTCTGGGGAGGGCCTCCTGCCCGCGCTCATGATGAAGTAGTCCTTGGACTTCCTGGCTATCAAGTAGGCGAAGTAAAAGAAGCCGACCGCGAAGGTTATGTTCCCGACCGTCGTCCGCAATATCGGGTAAGCCATTAAGCCAATCTCAAAGAGGGACCATGTTATTCCCCCAAGGACGAACATGCGGAACACTATATCAGCGGTGTCCTCGTTGATTATCCACGTGAGGCTGGTCTCCTTTGATTCCCTGATTATGATTTTTCTGAGGATCCTCCCAAGGATTATCATGGCAATTAGGATAACAACTGCCTTGATGGCCGTTTCTAATGTTATCCCCGCCAGTATTGGTTTCTCCAGGCCTGTGGGGAGAGTTGTGGTGGTATTATCCGTTAAGTTTGCCATTCTCACCACCTCATCTTGAAGTTTGGTAGCGGTTCTGCCCTGTGGGTGGCCTTCAATGTTCCATCGGGCGGGTTTCCAGTGTTGTTGACCTCGTAGGGCTCTTTGGTTGTCAGTATTACGAGCGGGTAGTATGCCCTCTCCGGGGAGTAGAACATGACGCTGTTCCTTATCGGGATGACAATCTTATCGACGAGCTTCCACTCGTCGGTTGGATTGTTTATCACGAGCTTTATAACACCGAGCTCCTCGGGTGTTCTCTCGAGGAACTCGCTCACATGATAGCGCGCTATTACACCTACGTTATCCTGGCCGTAGAGCGCGTACTTCTCCCTGCCGATCACGAAGCGGTCTATCGTAACGTCTCCACTTTTGACTTCTATATCTATCGGAGCGGATAGGTAGCCTGTGAGCCTCTCCTTGGGTGGAATGGCTATTCTGGACGAGAACTTCACCATGAGAAACTTGACTCCATAGCCCGTGGCAGGTGAGGGGAGTACATTAAACGCCCCTTCGCCCCGTTTTATCAGAACCCGAACATCGTCCCGCTTGTAGAGGATTTTATCCCCCGGCATCTCTACGAGGTGTATTTTTTTGTCGAGGATTTTGATGAACTGCGTTTTGAGCTCGTGCTCTCCAAACATGGATAAAAATTGGGGTTTAAGGATTTAAAGTTTGCCTGGGATTGTGGAAAAATTGATAAAACAACGAAAGGGCCTCAGACCTTCTCGAAGCCTATGTCATCGAGCTTGAGGTAGGTGTACATGTTGGTTCCCTGGGCAATGAAAACGTAAGTATCGCTGTATCCTCCCGTTTCTGAATGGGTTTCGCTCTTCGTGTACTGGTATTCTCCTGTTTGGGCGGATGAAGTGTCCCCTCCACTTATGCAGCCGTTAGCACTCACAAAAAGCAAAATCACCAAGAAAATTGCAGAAACTACTTTACCTTTTTTCATAATATCCCGACCTTTTCCTTAGATTATACCTACCACACAGTTGGAATATTTAAACATTAGCTCCGGTATGAAGTCGTCTTCATACGTTTTCCGAGCCTGTGCTATCGTTCCCTCAAGAGTTGCTGAAATGATACTGGTCTCTTCCCGAGCTTCTCCCCAACGTATCTCGCGAGGTCGAAAACGTGGGGAACCTTGGAGATTATTCCAACGTCTGCCGTTGCAACAACCTCGAAGGCCTTAAGCTCGGAATCTGGGTTCTTCACAAGTTTTACCTCACCGGAAAGACCGAACTCGACCAGCTTTTCTTCCGTCAGCTTCCTAATTTCGCCACTCTTTGGGACGTTTTTTCCATAGAGGAACACCGCCTCTCCAACTTTCAGCTCGTTCAGAGCATTCGCTATTTCCCCGAGCAGGTTCGGGGTCCTTTCGCTAAGCCTGTACTTCCCCTGATATTTTAAATCCCTGACCAGACCGTCCTCGCAGAGTATCGCTTTTCCCTCGAGGAGCGATTCGAGGGTTATAAGGACGTTGAAGCCGTCAATTGCTAAAACATTCCCGGCGAGCTCTCCTGGCCTGAGGAGCTTTCCCTCAACTTCTGTGATCCATCTGTCAGAAAAGACGCATCTGGCCAGAAGATGCCGCTCTTTCTTCGTAAGCCTGTAGTGGTTGGCAACGAATTCTAATGCATAGCTTTTCCGGTAGCCCCTGTTGAGGAGGTACTTGAGATCGAGGTAGGCATCGGGAAGCATGGAGAAAGTTGGGATGAAGGTTAAATAACCTTCTCCATTACCTCCTCGCCGGCGTGTATCCTTATCCTCACCTTCCCGCCCAGTACCGAACTCTTGACCTTCTTCGTCAGTATCTCGTCCACTTGGAAGACTCCCGCGAGGTGCTTCATGCGTATCTCAATTAATATCGGCTGCTCCTCATTTCCTTCCTTGATTTCGACGCTCTCTATAGCCAATGCCGAAACTGCGTGAATATCAACGCGGTCCTTCTTGTGGACCAGCCTGCTCCTTCCTGCCTCCATGTCGCAGCCGTCCGCTATTGTCACTAAGCTGCCCTCGACCGTCGTGCACGGAACGTGCTCGTCGTGGGTGTAGATGGCGTTGAGCGTTAGCGCCTTTAGGAGGAGCCAGTCGTCTTTCTCGAACTCCTTGGCGAGCCTGTCGATGATGGGCTCTGCAAGGAAGACGCTGAACTCGTAGTGGTTTATTCTGTGTATCATGTTGCCCGTGTCGTGGAAGAGCGCGCCGAAGGCCACTATGAACTTGCTCCAGCGGAAGGACTTACCGAGCTTTTCGGCGGTCGTCTCGATGCCGAACTTCTTGATGATCCTGAGCAGCTCCAGAGCCCGCCTCGTTGTGAGGAGAACGTGGATCGGCCCGTGGTCGTTGAACTGGTAGATGTTCAGCACTATGTAGTTAGTCGTCTCGAAGTAGTAGTGGTATTCCTTGAATGCCCGCTCGTACATTTGATATAGCTCGTCGTCTTCCATTAGTTCCCTAATCTCTCTCAAAAGATCCTCTTCGGTGTACACATTTCCCACCCGAATGCATGGAGAAAAGGAAGTTTTAAGGGTTTTGAACGCCCAGGCGAAAAGAACTCTTTGAATGGTTGTGGAGCTTGGACAGAAAATAGCTCACTCCAGCATTCCTTCAAGCTCGAGTATCTTCTTCGAGCGGAGATAAACCACGGGAATGCCCCTCGCGCGGAGCCTCTTTTTCAGCCCCTTATCGTTGGTGCAGACCACAACGCGCTCGTTATTCAGGGCGAAGTCAAAAATCTGGTCGTCTATCGGCCTTTCCCCAAAGCGGCCTATATCAACGGTCTCGAACCTCTCGGCCAGCTTCTTCGCCATCCTGATGGCCATCAGGTCCTTCCCGCGCGACTTTCTTTCGATGACGTCCAGCTCCTGAAGGACAACGTTTGGAATTACAATCCTGAACTTTACATCGAGAACCCTGTTCAGCTCGGATATTATGTCGACGCCGAACTGCCCCGGGACGAGGAGAAAGTTGGTGTCTGGAATAACGAGCCACTCGCGGCGCATGGAGACCACCAGAAGGAAAGAAAAGAGGGCTCACTCCCTGATGAAGCCGTAGCCTATGAGTCTCCACCTGCTGCCGACCTGCCTGCTGATGGCAACCCTGTCGCCGACCTCGGCACAGATGGGTATCTGCAGCTTGAGCTCGACTTCGTCCTTTCCGAGGCCGGTAACGAGGCCCATCGTCCTTGCCGTGCCGACGTTGAGGAGCAGGACTTCCCTCCTCTTAATCGGCTCGACCTTAAGCTCCTCCTCGGTTCCTACTACCCTCTCGAGAAGGTGAACCTCAAGCCTGAGCTCATCCCAGACCGGCGGGAGCTTACCCGGCTTTCCGACGACGTTTCCAGCCATGAGGTCACCCTTGGTGAGGAACGGGTCGAGCTTGGTTCCCACTCCGACGAGACCTCCCGGATAGGCTTCCTCGACGAATCTTCCTCCCGCCTGGAGGGATACGATTTCGGTGGTTATCGGCTCGTACTTGATCCTGCCGTGCTCCTCGTAAGGAACGCCCGGGCGGATCTCTATCTCGTCGCCGACCTTGAGCTTGCCCTGGACTATCGAACCGCCGATGACTCCACCGACGAGCTTCTCGGGCTTGGTTCCGGGCTTGTTGACGTCGAAGCTCCTCAGAACGAGCATCTTTGGAGGCTTGTTCGGATCGTGCTCGGGCGTTGGGATGAACTCCTCTATTGCAGCCAGGAGAACGTCAACGTTCGCTCCATGCAGGGCCGAAATCGGGATTATTGGAGCGTTTTCTGCCACTGTCCCCTTAACGAATTCCTTTATCTCATGGTAGCGCTGTATGACCTTCTCCCTATCGACGAGCTCGATCTTGTTGAGGGCGATGACGATGTTCTTGTTGCCGACTATCTGGAGGGCCATGAGGTGCTCCCTCGTCTGAGGCATAACACCTTCGTTTGCCGCTATGACGAGAACGGCTCCATCCATGAGGGAAGCTCCGGCGAGCATGGTCGTCATGAGTGCCTCGTGTCCGGGGGCATCGATGAAGGAAACCCTCCTCTCGAAGTCAGTTTCAGCGCCGCAGTACGGGCAGACAGGGGAGTTTGAATACCTGCCACAGCTCGGGCACTTCCTTATCTCGGCATCGGCAAAGCCTATCTTGATGGTGATTCCTCTCCTCAGCTCCTCGCTGTGGGTGTCTGTCCAGATTCCGGTTAAAGCCTTGGTGAGTGTCGTTTTACCGTGATCAACGTGACCAACCATTCCGATGTTGACCTCGGCCTGTCTAAACTCCTTCTTCTTTGCCATCTTCTCTCACCCCTAAGATTAGAGAGTTTGGGCATTTATTAAGGTTACCTCATGGGGGAGGAGATAGAAACTGGAAGATGATTCGGCTGATCAAAATTCCGCACACAGGAACATCTGAGGAAAACCTGAAGAAGTTTAAGGGTGAAAGGAAGAAGCTCAGAAGACGAGCTTCATGTTGATCTGAACGATCTCGGGGCTGATGGTGTTGCCCCTGACGGTCTTCTTCCTCCTCTCACCCTTCTCCTTGGGCCTGAAACCCGGTCCCCTGGAGACGAGGATCTTGACCCTCCTCGGACCGTGGACATCGGGCCTCATGGGGAAGCCGTCCTTGTCGGTTCCGCCGGTTATCTTGAGCTTGGCATCGGCCGGAATCTCCTCGCCGAATATCTCGGTGAGGTTGAGGCCAAGCTCCTTGGCGGAGATCTCATCTCCGATTCTCTTTCCAATGAGCTTCTCAGCCTCTTCGCCGCTTATCTCAACCTGCCTGGCGATACCGTTCTTTGGGTTCGATATGACGAGTTTAAAGGTCGCCATTTCCTCCCACCTCCTACGTCATTAGCGGGATTCATTGGGTAAACCCCTTATCCACCATGGGCTGAGGGCTACCATTTAAAAAAGTTTCTTCTTCCAAAAAATTGAGAGGGAGCAAAGCTCCTTACTTCTGGCTCAGACGATACACCCAGTTCCATAACCTAACCATATATTCAATGGTCGGCGGGTAGCTCTGGATTACCTCCGTGATCTCCATGTTCTTTCTGAACGTCGGGGTTATGATCACCTCTTCAAGGATCTCCCTGCTGGGTGCTTTCCAGATTGTGTAGGCACCGCCGTCGAAGTTGTATGCGGCTAGGAATTCGACCCCCTTGGGCAGTTCGGTTGAAGAAAAGAAGTCGGCAGCTTCCTTTGCGGCAACTGCACTCTCGTCTATTGACCATCTATGAGTTACATGGTATACGGGCATTGGCACACCTCCACGTAATTCACTAAAATTTCCATGCATACCTGTTAGATGGGGCACCGTTGGGTGGGAAGAATCGCTGGGTTTCTTTGGTGCTCCAACTTGCGGCCTCACCCAGATAGAACCTGTTACTGGGGCCTTGGGCTTATGTTATATAAAGCTTTTGGCAGACATGTCTAAATATACATCGCGAAAAATCTTTACACAACTAAGGTTAAATTGTGGGTGAGGGAATGGCCCACCATCAAAACTTTTTTATACCGTGCCGAACTTAGGGATTTCGTAAGAGGTGAGAGGGATGGCAAAAGAAAAGGCGACGCTACCACCCACTGGCGCCGGTCTCATGAGGTTCTTCGACGAGGATACCAGGGCAGTAAAGATAAGTCCAAGGGGCGTTATAGCCCTCACGCTGATACTCGTTGCTATGGAGTTGCTTCTTCACGCCTTTGGAACCCAGATCTTCGGTTAAATGAAGCTGGTTTTCTTTAATCCCCTTGCGTTCAGTTCCTCGTTTATTATCGCCCTCACGACTTCTTCGAGCTGGGTCTGGATGAGCTTGTCTACGTCATCCTTTATTTTGTCGATGTCATGCCTCAGTCCCTCCAGGAGCCGTATGTAGTCCTTCGCCATTTCGAGCTGGCCTTCCTGCCTAATTAACTGCTCCTTGAGGTGTTCGAAGTCCTCCTTCATGACATGGAGCTTCCTGAGCTCCCTCTGTAGCTCGTCGAGCTGTTTGGTTAATGCGTAGTTCTCCTCTTTGAGCTTCTCTATAAGCCTCTCTTTGGCTTCAAGCTCGCGCACAAGGGCATTGTACTCCTCAGCTATCTGGGTAAGCCTTTCTATCTCCCTCAAGGGGGGCACTTTACCGTTTCCGAGGATTATGACGTCCGGACCCACGTTGACGATGTCATCCGGTCTGATTTTCATTTTTTTCTCGTTGGAGAACATTCCTGGATGCTCGCCCTTTCCGAGGTTTTCCACGAGCTTCATCTTCAGGATAAAGTAGAACTGGTCGCCCTCAACCTCGACGTTGATGTCCGTCACGAATCCAAGTATCCTTCCCTCCGTAAGGGAAATCACGAACTTGTTAATGAGCTGATTGGCCTTGGCCTCGCTACCCTCTGCCATAAACACCACCGCGATTATTTGCCCCTTGGCATACTTAACCTTTCCGCCAAGCCTTATAAAGTGAAAAACCTTCAACCTCATCCGGTGAGAGACATGATAATTTTCGTGGGGAGATCGAACGTTGGCAAGAGCACGCTCATCTTTCGCCTGACCGGAAAGCTTGTTAAGCGAGGCAAGCGGCCGGGGGTTACGAGAAAGCCTGTCGAGGTCAACTGGCGCAACAGAAGGGTCATCGACATGCCGGGCTTCGGATTCATGAGCGGCCTGCCGAAGGCCAGGCAGGAGAGGATAAAGGACGAGATAGTCCACTTCATAGAAGACAACGCCGACGAAATAGAGCTCGCGGTTCTCGTCATAGACGGCAAGAGCGCGCTGGAGATAATTGAGCGCTGGGAGAAGCGCGGTGAGATACCGATTGACGTCGAGTTCTTCCAGTTCCTCCGAGAGCTGGGTATACCGACCATCGTCGCTGTGAACAAAATAGACAAGGTCAAGAACCTTCAGGCCACTATGAACCGCCTCGTGGAGAAGTTCGGGCTGAGCGGCACGTGGAACGACCACAGAGAAACCTTCGTGCCGATATCCGCCAAGTTCGGGAAGAACCTCGAGGAACTGAGGAGGCTCATGGAGAAGAAGCTCCAGGAAGGTAAGAGGAAGGAAAAAGAGCCTTCAGAGGACTTCGAGAACGATATGGGTGATGGTCTCCTTGACGCCGTCGAGTGAGGCTATCTCCTCGAGTATCTCGTCGAGTCTGGTCTTGTCTGCCTCGATTATGAGGTCTATATCCCCGGTAACCCTGTAAATCTTCTTTATCCTGAGCTTCTTTATCTCCTCGTAAACGTGCTTTCTCTTAGTTGGCTCGATTCTAACAAAGACAAAGACGTCACCTTTCTTCTCTCCGAGGAGGTCGAGGGCCTTGTCGGTGAGGTCGATGAAGCCCCTTCCCGTTCTTATGTAGCCGAGCTCTTTGAGGATCTTGAGGTGGTTGCTGAGAGCCTGCCTGGTTATTCCCAGCTCTTCGGCAAGTTCATCCTGGGTCTTTTCAACGGTATGGACCTCTATTGTCTTGCCTTCGTCATAGAACTTCCTGAGCAGTCTAATTTGTCTTGGGGTAAGGGTGGGTTTCTCTTCCATTTCCAAAACCTCCTTTGCAAGATTAGCGTTTACACCTTTTACATCTTTTATTAAACCAACTAGTTTCAAGGCCAATGTCAAATTTTCTTGGCCTCTACACTGATAGCCCCAAGCTTCTTTTATAAGTCTTTCTCAAGATTAACTTTTTAATCCTCGCCTCCAACCAACTCACATGAACAAAGCGACCTACACCGAAGACGTCCCGGAGGACAGGTTTGAACTCCTTGAGCGGATTGCCAGTGATGATAAGCCGCTTAAGGTAATGCTCGTCGGCGGAACTGACAGCGGAAAGACCACTCTGCTGACGTTTTTAGCAAATGGTCTCCTTGAACTGGGCTTCAGGGTCGCTGTAATCGACAGTGACGTTGGGCAGAAAGGAATTCTTCCTCCAGCGACCTTGAGCCTCGCCTTTCCGGAGGAGCGCTTCAAATCGCCGGGCGACCTGAAGGGGGTCGCTCACTACTTCATCGGAACCACTTCTCCCGGCCAGTATGCCGGAGAGATGGCGGTGGGTGTTAGGCGCCTTACCGATATAGCGATCAACGAAGCCGACGTCGTTCTTATAGATACCACCGGATTTGTAACCGGTCCGGGCCTCGAGATGAAGCGTCTTAAGGTCGAGCTGATAAAGCCCGAACTTACACTCCTCTTGGAGCGGACGGACGAGCTGAGTCATCTGAGGAAGGTCCTTGCTCCTTACACGGAGATAATTGACCTCTCCGTGAGCCAGAAGGCAAGGGAACACTCGCGGAAAGAGCGTCGGGAAGTGAGGAAAGAGAAATGGAAGACCTACTTTTCAAATGGAGAGCTCATCGAGGTGGATCTGGAGAAAGTCGCCCCAACCGGGACGGAAATGTTCCGCGGCAGACCGCTGACGTCTGAGGAAAAGGATCTCCTCGCCGCCCTGTTCAAGTGGCTCGTGATTGCAGGCTGGAAAAACGAGCGCTACACCGTCGTTAAGGCCGATATGGAAAGCTTCCCAAGGCACTATAGCAAATCCGTAATTCACACTGTGGATTTTGAGAAGCTTAGCAACCTGCTCGTTGGCTTTATAGATGGGGACGGCCTGTGCCTCGGGGTTGGCATACTCAAGTGGATAAACTTCAGCGAAATGAAAGCGCAAGTGCTTACTCCACTCACACCCGAGGAACTGGAGAAAGCCCTCGAGCTCAGGTTTGGGCGCATACGGGTGCTTGAAACAGGCGAGGAACTTGGCCTCCTTCGGAGGGAGGAGCTGTAGCAAAGGTTTTTAAATTAAGAACCCAATAGAATTAGGTGGCCCTAATGGAGCTCAAGGCGTTCGTTGAGATAACGAGGCCCCACAACTGCGTCCTCGCTGGGATAGTGGGTCTTCTAGGCTCTATAGTGGCGGTGGGCCACTTCCCGGACCTTAAAACCAGCCTGCTTGTCTTCTTAGTGGTCACCCTCGGCTGTGCCGGTGGAAACACGATAAACGACTACTTTGACTACGAGATTGATAAAGTCAACAGGCCAGATAGGCCCCTCCCGCGGGGGGCTATGGATAGAAAAACCGCCCTCTGGTACGCGATGCTCCTCTTCGCCGTCGGTCTGGCCTTGGCTTATATGATAAACCGCTACGCCTTCATCCTCGCTATCATAGCCTACGTTACGATGTTCCTCTACGCATGGAAGCTCAAGCCGCTCCCATTCATCGGGAACCTCGTGGTGGCTGGCCTTACGGGTGCGACGCCACTTTACGGTGCCGTCGCTGTTGAGCACCTCGGCCTGGCTGGCTATCTTGCCATCTGTGCCTTTCTTGTGAACGTCGCGAGGGAAGTCATCAAGGATATAGAGGACGTCAAGGGGGATTTGGTAAAAGGTGCTAAGACTCTACCCATCATATGGGGAAAGAAAAAAGCCGCCTACGTCGGGTCGTTCTTTGCCCTGTTAACGGTCATTGCCTCATTCCTGCCTGTGAAAGCTGGTGTGGGTGTTGGTTACTATGCTATGGTTCCTGTGGACGTGATTATACTCTACGCGGCCTATCTAATCCTGAAGAGCCAGGAGAGAGAGGTGGCACGCAAATCACAGAAGTTGCTCAAGATGAGCATATTCCTTGCCGTTATGGCGTTCCTGATTGCTGCAATAGTTTAGGGGGTGAGTCTTATGGAGTTTAGGGATGAGATAATCAAGAACCTTGAGGGGGAGGGCCTCTGGACGGTTATCACGTTCAAGACTCCCCACGGGCCAGGGGTTACGATGGAAAAGCTAAGCTCGGTCGTTGAGGAGGCTGGATGGAAAGTAACCTTCAAGGCCAACTGGTGGACTGCGGATATACCCTACGGCCTCATCAGGATGGACCTCGAGAGGGACGGAAGGGAGAAGATACTGCTCGGCAAGTGGATACTCGGCGAGGACTGTGCCCTAATCAAAGTGGAGAACTTTGACCTCGAACGCGGAAAGGACGAGTTCTTCCGCATGGTGGACAGCATAACCTCGACCCTCATCCACGACCCCGTGATAAGGACGATGAGGGAGCAGTACTGAGGGGATGTTTTTAATTTTTAACTTTTCTAAGCTTTTTAATCCCTCACCTAAGACGAGTGGTTTGTGAAAAAGAGGGTGAAGGAAATATTGAAAAGCTGACTCACAGCGGCTCGTAGTAGCCTATCTCCGGTTCGTAGATTTCTCCCTCAGCTAAGAGCTGGGTTATGGCCTCTTCGATGAGCTCCTCGTCGAACTCCTTGGAGAGCTTCTTAACGATGAACTTGTGCGAGAGGGCCTTCTTCTTCTCGTTCAGCAGGTCGAGGACAGCCTTCTTGGCCTTCTCCAGCTCTGGGCTCTCTTCTGCCTTCTCCTCTAGTTCCTCCACTTCCTCCTCGAAGAGTTCCTCCTCGAGGTTTCTCTGTTCGAGCATTATGGTGTAGAGCTCGTCTATAGTGAGGAGCATGTCCTCGCTTACACCTTTGTTTTTGGCTATCACCTTGGCCTTCGCCGTGATGCCGTACTTGTCGTAAATCTCAAAGGCTATCTGGGCCTTCTTTGCGTGCTCGACCTTCTCCTTAAGGGTCTCGAAGCGGTGGAGTATCCACATGTTGGGGTGGACCTTAGCTATGCCCTCCACGAGTATCTGCTTGTCGTCGCGCCATTCAGCAACCTTGCCGATTATCTGGACGAGGTCGCCCTTCTTCACGAGCCTTATAAAGCGGGTGTCGTCTCTAAACCCGAGAACCCATATCGTCCCTGTTCCGTCGTCTATCTGGAGCTTTCCGTAGGTCTCGTCGTCGCTTATGACTGGCTCGCGGACGACGGTTGCGACTACCTTAACGCGGTAGACTTTCCTCGCGTCCTTCGTTATCAGGTAGTTGGGCTCGAAATCGCCCTCGCTCTTGACGTAGTATCCCTCTATGATATCCTTTATGTAAACCCTACTCGCTGGGAGGCGCTTCTTCATTCTGACCACCACGCGAGCGTGCTCTCAACCTTTGGGAGAACCTTCCTCTCAAGTTCTCTAATCTCCTCGAGGGCTTCCAAATCGGCCTCGCTGAAGTCCTGTATGACCTCGCCGTAGATGTGAACCCCCTCGTCATTCCTTATGACTCTCCCTATGACCCTGACGATTTGACCGTTCTGAGGGAGGACGTTCTCCTCGCTCTCGATAAGTATGACTCCAGTTCCGTCGTCGAGCCAGAAGGTGTAGTCCATCTTGTCGACCTTGAAGGCCTTTCCTATGAGAGCCACGCGGGTGTCGTCCTCGGTTATTTCTCCTATTTTCCTCTCGACGGCCGGCTTGCGCCGCCTGTACCTAACCTCCTCCATTCACAGCACCTCCTTGAGGGCCTCCTTCAGCTCGGCCCTCACCCGGCTTATCTCCCTTCTGTAGTCCACCTCGTCCCAGCCGAAGGCCTTCAGTATTAGCCCGAGGAACTTGTCGTCCACCACGTTGCCCCTGACCACTATTTCCCTGCCGAGCAGGTAGTAGTACTCCTCTTCTGCGAGCTTCCTACTGGCTTCCTTGGCAGTTAAGCCCTCCTCCATGAGCTCCCTCATCCTCTCGGCTATCTCTTCCGGATCCTTTCCGATAAGCTCCGCCGCGTCGTCCCCGAAGAGAGTTGTCCTGATGTAGCCGGTGGAGTCGTCAAGGCCAAAGTCAATGATGGTTATCTTTATCGGGTGAACCTCGCCGTGCTCGGGGCACACCCAGGTGTCCGTTGCGGGCTCGTAGTCAACCTTTCTCCTGCACTCTGGACAGGCGTCGTAAACGGTAACGCGGTATAGCCTCGCTATAGTTCCGCGAACCTCAACGAACCTTTCACCGCCCATCAACTCGCCTATATTGACGCGCCTGTAGTTGTAGCTCCTCACCTCTTCGAGCGGTGGGATTTCTTCAACGCGCGGATCCTCTGGATTGAGTATTATCCTCGTCCTGAAGTTGGCATGGAGTTCTATTCCGGACCTGCCCTCCCTGATGCTCGGGTCTATAATCTTGATTACATCTCCCGGGTTAAGCTCGTTGTAGTACTTGGCCACTTGACTGTCCCAGAGGACGAGCCTGGCTTTTCCGGTGGAGTCGTAAATTATCACGTTGGCGACCTGGCCGCTCGAGCCGTCCCTCCGCTGGTACTCCCTCGGCGGGTACTTCCTCAGTATCCTCGCGACTATGTTCACGTTGGTCATCCCGGGAACGAGATCTGCTATGTGAAGGAGCTCTTCTCTCCCCTCCAAGTTGACGCCCAACTCCTCGGCGAGCATTAAAGCCGCGGCATGCTCGGAAATTCCCTCGCGGGAAGCTATCTCCGCTATCTTCTCTTCGATTTCGTCTTTGGAGAGACCCTTCTGCCTCTCTATCATCTCGATGATTTGTTCCTTGGTCAGCACTCCCATAGAACTCACCTTAATGGTAATAATGGGTGCGGGTATTTAAACTTTTCTCTAGGGGCTGAGTTCTTGGAAAAGAGCGTTCTGTTTCTTTTATGGGCAGAAATAAGGGAACTGAAAGGTTAAGAAATTACTCTTCGCCTTCTGAAGCCGCCTCACCTTTCTCGAGCTTCTCGATTAAATCGCTGTACTCAGCGTGAACCACTTTCTTGAAGGCCTCCTTAATTATCATTGGATCGTTCTCAGGGAATCCGTAGAGCTCAGCAAATTTGGGCGTTGTTCCGAGGAGCTTTGTCCTCTCGTAGGGTTCCGCATAGATGAGGCCCATCTCCAGTAGCTTCCTTATGTGCTCGTAGGCCTGGCTTCCGCGGAGCTTCACGAGCCTGCTCTGCTCTATCGGCTGAAGATAAGCTATAAGCGCCAGCGTTTTCAGCTCGCCCGTCCTCAAATCGGGCCTCGGCATCAGGTGGATAACTTTTTGAGAGTACTCCTGCTTCACCTGCATCACGTACTTGTCCCCGAGAACGCGCACCACTTCGATTGCACTCTTCCGCTCTGCATATTCCGCTGCGATAAGTTCGATGAGCTTTTCGAGATAATCCAGCGACTTTATTCCCAAAGCTTTGGACAGTTCTTTAACGCTCAGTGGCCGTCCAGAAACGAAGAGGGCTGCCTCAACAAGGGCCTTGTCTTCTATGAGTCCCATTATCACCACCTCCTTGGAGATTTGAATTTCCTCTTATAGGGTTTACTCCCCAAGGAGAATTCTCCTGATGGTGAGGTACTCCTTCTTCTCCCAGGCTGCCTCGTCGACCACCACTAAGAGGGAGCCGTTTCTAACTACGACCATATCTCTAAGGGTCGCCAGGAACTTCACAACTGCGGTGATACCGTTGTATATCGTTAGATACTCGATGCCGTCTAGTATTATGACGCCGTTGAGTCCATGCGTCTCTGCCTCGCGCAGGTACCTGTTAGAAAGCTCGAGCATTTTGGCCAGGTTCGTGGGGTGAATTGCGTTCTCCCCCCTTGTGTTGGTGATGAAGTACGTTCTCCACGTTTCTGGAGGGGATACATCCCTGACAAAAGCTAAGGCCGGGTATTCCCTAAGCATCTCTTTCATCTTGCGGTATTCATCACTGGGAATCAGCTTGACTCCGGGCTCGATGTTGGCCTTTACCGGATTCTCCAGCTTGATGAACTCTTCGGAAAGCACCATGCAGGCCATGAAGTATACTGAGAGAACCGTAAGTATGGCCCCCAATGTGAAGCCTATCGGGGCGAACCAATCCACACCCCTGAGGAAGGGATAATCCATCTCGTGAAGTCCCATCAGAAGAACCATCCACCCAGCCCTTTTGGCTCTCTTGAAGCTCTCCTCGCTGGCGTGCAGTATGAATAGTCCAGATAGGACAACAAAGAAAGCAGAGACACCGTAGGAGATGCCCACTATGGAAACCCAGTCCTTGCCTAAGGCCACACTGTACAGGGCGGCGATCAGGGGGGGAGTGGCATATATGAAGGCGTGTTTGGTATTCCAGCCGAGCTCCTCGGAGAGAAATATTAGTGAGCCGAGAAATAGCATGGAGGAAAACGCAGCTTCGGTGATTGCTATAAGCCGGAGGATGTCCAGGGCGTCGGAGACTATGCTGAGAGCCGCGATTATCCAGGCGAGGAACCATACAAAGGCGGACCTTCTTCGGGAGCGGAGGTAGACTTTGAGGAGAATCATTGAGACTGTCAGCTTTGCAAGCAGACTGAGGGTCTGGCCAACCAGCAAGAGGGACTTATTCATGCTGCTCACCTATGGATGTCCAAGTATATTTTTGGACTTCAAAGCCTAAAAACTTTAACTGACCACCTAACCACAAAATGACCGTTGGATGCTCCCTGACCGCAATCTTTATAAACCCATCCCGATAGGTCAATAGCGGTACGGCGGTCATAGCGGCGGGGTTACACCCGGTCTCGTTTCGACCCCGGAAGTTAAGCCCGCCAGCGATCCCGGGTGTACTGCCCTCCGAGAGGGGGCGGGAAACCGGGGACGCCGCCGGCCACTATTCCAACTTCTCGCTTCTTCGCAAGCCTTATATCCTAGTAGGGTCTATTCTCTATATGCAGGACAAGCTCTACCGCAGGTGGGTCAGGACCGTCGATGCCCTCGTAAGGGAGGGCATTATAAAGAGTGATAAGGTTAAGCAGGCTTTTCTTAAAGTTCCGAGGTACTTCTTTGTTCTTCCTGGGCACGCCAAGTGGGCCCACGTTGATGAGCCCCTTCCCATTCCAGCGGGTCAGACCATCAGCGCTCCACACATGGTTGCCATAATGCTTGAGCTCGCCCAGCTTGAGGAGGGCATGAACGTCCTTGAGATAGGCACCGGAAGCGGCTGGAACACGGCTTTAATAGCTGAGATCATTAAGACCGAGGTTTACACCGTTGAGAGGATCCCCGAACTCGCGGAGTTTGCCAGAAAGAACCTTGAGAAGGCCGGCTACGCCGATAAAGTCCACATCATTATCGGCGACGGTACGAAAGGCTTTCCTCCCAAAGCACCCTACGACAGGATAATCGTTACAGCGGGGGCGCCTAAAGTCCCTGAACCGCTGATAGAACAGCTCAAGCCGGGAGGGAAGCTCATAATTCCAGTTGGGAAATACCACCTATGGCAGGAGCTCTATGAGGTTACAAGGCTCGAGGACGGAAGCGTAAAGACCACAAGGCATGGTGGGGTGGCTTTCGTTCCCCTTATAGGCGAGCACGGCTGGGAGGGGTAGGCTTTTAAGTCGTGATGAGCTTTTCTTCTGGTGGGATCATGGTGAGACTGATTGCATTTGACCTTGAGGGAACGCTTGTTAAATCCGTCTCCAGCTGGGTGGAGCTTCATAAGAAGTTCGGAACATGGGAGAAGGGAAAGGAATACGCTGAGCGCTTCTTCGCTGGGGAGTTTGACTACGCAACGTGGGCAGAGCTCGACGCTTTGCTCTGGAGGGGCCATACAAGGGAGGAGATAATGGAGTGGGCTAACTCTGTGGAGTACATGGATGGTGCATGGGAGCTCATCGAATTTCTAAAGGAGAACGACTTCAAAATAGCGATACTGAGCAGCGGACTGATGTGCCTCGCGGGAAGGATAGCCAGCGAACTCGGCGTTGATTACGTCTTCGCCAACGAGCTGATTTTTGATGAGAACGGCTTCGTCACCGGAAAGGTAAAGTCTGTAGTGGATTTCGAGAGCAAGGGGAGAATTTTGGAGGAGCTAAAGAAGGAGTTCAACCCGGAGCTGACTGTTGCGGTCGGCGACGGCCACAACGACCTCAGCATGTTCCGCGTTGCCGATGTCAGCATTGCTATAAACCCGCACGAGGGAGTTGAGGGCGACCACAACGTCGAGAGCCTGCACGAGGTCATGGAGATAATCAAGGGGCTCCTCGAGTGATTCTTTTCTTCCTCGGGGTCGGTGAAGGGCGTGTTCATCACGACGCCGCGCGAAACGCGGTCTCAGCAAAGCAAAAGCTCGTCATCCCCCTGTCGGCCCGACCGGAACCCCCGCTTCACTCCTCCGCGGAGAGGGCGGGAAGCCGGGCCGTTGGGGGATTGGAAGAGGGGTTAAAAAGCCTTGCTCAGAGGCCGGCTATTTTGAGCTGTATCCACCAGAAGATGTCGCCCCAGAAGTATGCTATTAGGAAGCCGATGAAGAGCGCAGGGGCAAAGGGCATAGCCTTCTTCCTCAAAAAGCGGTTCTCAAGCTTCCCCTCCTCAACAAGGCGCTTGAGTTCCTCGATCTGCTCCTTCTTTAGCCCTTCTGCGGTGGGGGACGCTATGACCCTGCCGTAGTCTGGCCTCAGGACTTCGAGGTTGGCCGTCAGGAGGGAGATCTTCAGGCGGACAAAGGCATCGGTTCTGTCCCTCCCTATCTGGCCGTTCTTCTCGAATATCGTCTCGCCGAGGATGTCCCATTCCTCAAGCTCTTCAACGGGCACCTCCTCCATGAGAACCTCGGTGCGCATGAACTTGACGGTCGAGAAGAAGACCTTGAAGAGGTATATCACCGCGAGCAGCCTGGCGAATATCCAGAGAGCCATTCTGGGGTCGAGGTAAAGCAGGTAACCGAGCACGAGAAGTCCAAATGCATCACCGAACTTCCTGGCCCTTCCAAGTGCCACCACTACAATGAACGTGAAGGCCCATCCAAGAAGACCACCGAACACGGTTCCAGTCGTGTCGTAGAGGACTATCTGCAGCCCCAGTGCCGCGGTTATCCAGAGCGCAACCTCAACTGTGAGCCTGGCCCCGCCGGTGAGTATCTCCTTCAGCTCGCTGAACTTTTTCCTGGCTATGATTACCCCAAACGAGTAGAGGAATATGAAGGGGAACACTGCGATGATGCTGTTGAAGAGTATTGAGAGGGGATACACCGGGTAGGTCAGGGCGTAGGGGGGAACCACCGATGCTGTAGCCGGTGGATACGGCAGGAGGGCCGAGAAGCCGGCGAGGATAACCACGTCGCCGCTCGCCCAGGCGCCGATGATGTAGAGGATGACTCCAAGGGCAAGGCCGATGAAGAAGCCGATAATTCCGGAGAGAGCCAAGGGAACGTCTCCGGCTTTAATTCCCTGGTAGAGATAGTACAACACTCCTATCTCCGTTGCAGGAACGACGATCTTCGAGATAATTCCGAATTCAGACGTTTCCTCCTTTTTCCCTCTCAGCCTCTCGATGATTTCAAGGGTTGGAAAGACGTGGGAATCGAGGATAAAGCCGGACTTCAGATCTGTGTAGGAGGTTAGAATACCCGAGATAAGCCCGACAAGAAGGGGTATCGAGATGTCCATAACCCAACCCTCCGAATTTTAGCTAGAGATCCTCAAGAATTTGCTTCCTAACCTGGGTCGTGTAGTTTGAAATGGCCTCGTTGAGGTTCTTCGTGCCGTTGAGCACCACTCTCGCTGCCATAAGCACAAGCACAAGCACCGCGGCCAGCATAAAGAGGTACTCTATCGCGCCCTGGGCGTTTCTTTTCATCACTTACACCTAAACTATCTGCGGCGCTAAAGGATTTAAAAGTTTCCATTGGCTAAGCTTTTAAGTGGAGTGAAAAAGGGAAACGTGGTGAAGATGAAGGTCTACAGGCTGTACGTGAAAGACGAGTACCTCGAGATGATAAAGTCCGGGGAAAAGAGGATAGAGGTCAGGGTAGCTTACCCCCAGCTGAGGAACATAAAGCCCGGCGACAAGATACTCTTTAACAACGAGGTTCCGGCAGTTGTTACTGGTGTCAAACGCTACGAGACGTTCAGGCAGGTTCTGCGCGAGGAGCCAATTAAGAAGATCTTCCCCGACGAGCCGAGCTTTGAGAGGGCCGTGAAGAGGTTCCACAACATGTATCCCAAATGGAAGGAGAACAGGTATGGGGTCATGGCCATAAAGTTCAAGCTCGTCGGTGAGGGATGAAGGATGAGGCATCTTGAGTTTGACGGACGGTACAAAGATGCCATCCTGAGCGGAAAAAAGCGGGCGACGGTACGGCTCGGCAAGAGGCCAAACCTGACACCGGGAGACGTAGTTTTGATACACTCCGGTGGCTATGCCATAGGGCGGGCGGTAATCGAGCGAGTTGATAGCAAAACCGTTGGGGAGCTTACCGATGAGGACGCGTTTCTTGATGGGTTCTCAAGCAGGGAGGAGCTGATTGAGGCTCTGAAAGAGCACTACCGTCACGTTACAGATGACTCAAAGGCCCACGTGGTCGTTTTCAGGCTCGTTGAAAAGTTCGATAAACCCGTCACCTCTTCCGACTATGCCTACGAGGGGAACCTGCCAATTGAGATAGCGGAGATGGCCCTCAAGCACCTTGACCTCCCCGAGGAGGATAGAAAGCTACTTGAGCTCTTTCTGAAGTCTGGGAGCCTTAGGAAGGCCGCCTATAAGCTTGGGGGTCTGAACAAGAGATACTTAATACGGGACGCCCTGAAAAGGGCCTACGAGGAGTTGAAAAAGAAAGGGCTCATGGGGCCGAGACTTTGATGCTTTCGAGCACGCTTACCTTTGCCTCGCTTCTATTGATTCTCTTAACGGCAGAAAGTTTGACCGGGATGAGCTTGAAGGTGCCCCCATGAATGAGCCTTCTAAGTTCTCTCACGAACTCCTCAGCTTCCTTCTCGCTCATGAACTCCACCTTCGCAATGAAGTCGTACTCCCCGTAGAGCCAGTATCCCTTCACGGGGAGCTTTTCCAAAACCTCGTCTCGGACGCCCCAGACGAGGAGTATCGCTTCGATTTCCCTCACCCCCTATGTTTTCCTCCCTGTGGTTTCACCACTGATAAAAGCTTTTCCAAAGTTTTTCTGTCATGTGGGCAAGTCTTCGAAATTCCTTCGGTACAAAGTTGTCGTTGTGCCAAAGGAAGCGTTTTAACGTCATCCCCGGAGTTTTTACGGTGATAACGATGCTGAAGGCCGTGTTCTTTGACTTCGTGGGCACGCTCATAACGAAGGAGGGCGAGAACGTCACCCACCAGCATATAGTCGAGGAGGTTCTCAAGAAGGCAGGCAGGGATGACCTCGATGTTATCAGAATCTGGGAGGAGTACGAGGCTGAGAGCTCTGCCCTCTTTAAGGAGCTCGCAGGAAAGCCTTACGTCAGAATAAGGGACGTTGACACAAGGGCAATTGAAACTGTCGCCCAGCGTTACGACTTCACCGTTCCAGAGGACTTCTGGGAGGTAAGCATAGCCATGCACGAGCGCTATGGAAGGCTCTTCGACGATGCCGTCGAAACGATCAGGGCCCTCAAAGAACTCGGCCTCCACGTTGGAATAATCACGGATTCCGACAACGATTACATCGAGGCCCATCTGAAGGCCCTCGGTATTTACGACCTCTTCGATTCAATAACTACCAGTGAGGATGCGGGTTTTTACAAGCCACACCCTAGACCCTTCGAGCTGGCTCTTCAGAAGGCGGGCGTTAGGCCAGAAGAGGCAGTATACGTCGGCGACAACCCGGCTAAAGACTGCGTTGGGGCCAAGAACGTTGGTATGTTCAGCGTCCTCCTCGATCCGAGCGGAGCCAAGCGCGAGCTCTGGGTGAACTGCGACTTCGTGGTCTCACGGCTGAGCGAGGTAGTTGATATCGTGAAGGGCCTACAGGAGGATTGAAAACCTCTATCTTTTCTCGAGGGGGTAAAAAGAGGTCGCGGCGAGGGGTCGGTAACGGCAGGGCTCATCACGGTGCCGCGCGAAGCGCGGTTTCAGCTAGCGAAATTTTCGTCATCCCCTCTTGCCTCACCTCAGCCTCTGGTAAGCAGCCCACATCCTCTGGAAGACGGTTATCCAAGCGAGCACGGCAACGATGTAAACACCGTAATCAACGTGGCCAAAGAGTGCGGTGATTATCAGGATGAGAAGTCTCTCAGCCCTTTCGGCTATTCCTACCGCCAAGGTTCCTGAGCCGGCCAGCTCCGCTCGGCAGCGTTCGTAGCTGACGAGGTAGCTCCCCATGAAGGTTATAAACGCCACCTTCCAGTCTACCAGGTTACCGAGGGCTATCCCAAACAGTACAGCCCCGTCGCTTATTCTATCGAAGGTGGAGTCGAGAAAGGCGCCAAAGCGGCTTGTCTTCCCAGTCAGCCTGGCGAGCGTTCCGTCGAGGGCATCCACGAGAGAGCCGAAGAGGAGTACCAAGGCGGCGGTAAACTGTTCGCCGCGGTAGAAGAGGTAGGCACCGGCGAGGCTTATCAGAAGTCCGATGACCGTCAGGTGGTTTGGACTCAGTCCGGTCTTTGCCAATGGCCGCACTATTGCCTCAAGGTAGCCTTTGACCGCCGGGCGGTATCTGTTCAGGGCCATTCTCATTCCTCCTCTAGCTCGACGACCTTCTTGCCTTTCTCCTGCGGGATTATCTTGAGCCTGGCGTTCTTGAACTCCTTTCTGAGTCCTTCACCATCGAGCAGCCTGTCGAGAAAGACCGCTAAAGCGGCAACCTCGCTGTGGGGCTGGTTTCCGACGGCCACGTTGTAGTTGGCCATCTCGTAAACTTCTTTTGGCACCTTTTCCGCTCCAACGACCACCATGATGTCCCTTCCCGATTTCAGCTCTTCCTTAATCTTTGGAACCGCATCGTCGATGTGAATGCCGTACATGGTCAGGTGGGCTATTATTCCGCCCGTCTCTTTCCACTCGCGCATTATCCTTTTCCAGCTCGGATTGAAGGTTATTTCAAAGGGACCGCCCCATCGCTTAACCACGTCCTCAACGCTCTCCTTCACGTGCTCGTCAACCTCTGCCGCGATTATTATTTTATCCGCGCCGAAGGCCCTCGCAGTCAAGGCTACGTGTGTCGTTATTCTTTTGTCTCTCTCCGGCCTGTGTCCAAGGCGAAGCACTACAATCATCCAACCTCACCCGCGAATATTTTCCAGTATCTTGTGAAGTCGTCGCTCCATGTCATCGTCCTGTAGAACTCGTACATGGTTTTTACGTCTTGCTCTATTTTGCGTGTGCTGTAGGTGGAGAGCACCCTGTTGAGGTCCTCCTTGCTTGGGGCCGAGAACAGGAAGAGGGCATAGAGCCTCTGGTTCTCGTCGAGGTTGTTCATTACTATCATGAGCTTGGAGCGTAGCTCCGGTTTGAGCCTCTCGGTTACTATCCTAAGGAGCCTGTCCTCGAGATCAGCCAGGAAATCTCCCGTGACGTCCACGTGCTCGTGCCCGTTGAGGCTCGAGGGGGACTGAGCAACGATCCTATATCCGTCGCGCGTTACGAGCTGGTACAGCTTGGGGAAGTAGGGACTGGCCAAGTACTCGTCCAGTGAGCCAACAAAGCCGTGCTTGATGTCAGCTACGTACCAGCCATCCGCGGTGTAGAACTCGGTCATCGGCCAGAGGGTGCAGTTGGTTCCGTTGAAGAGCGTAACTATCCTAGCGGGAACGTCCACTGAGCGCAGCATCGCGGTCATGAGTATCTGAGCTTCGGCATAACTTATCCTGTCCTGTGGGAGGATCTTTGAGGGCTCGAGGGTTGAAGTGGTGTCCCCGAAGGAGTATGTCCTCATCATCCAGTCGTAGATGGCCTGAGCAGCCTGGAACTCTGATTCGGCGTTGCCGATTACCTTGAGCGTTAGGTTCCTCAGATCCGTCCCATTGAATGCCGATGTCGAGTTGTAGCGCTCCATCCAGTAGCCGTCCACTATGTACTCGTCGGTTATCCAGTGATACCTGAGCCCATAGGCCGTTTGCAGGGTCTCGTCATCCTCCTCCCAGGGCCTCCACACGACTTTGAGCGGCACGCTTTTTACTATGCTGCTCTCGGCGCCGCTGAGGGAGTATTTGACTATGACCGAGATGTAACCGTCTCTGTAGGCATAGGGGGCCTTGATGGTATAGCTCAGTTCGATCTTCTCGTTGGCATCCAGAGTATCCGGAAGGGCGTCGGCACTGAGGAGCTTCATCCCGTCCATGAGGTTGAAACTTATGTCGCGGAGATCCACTGGAACCTCCAGCGTGTTTTCGATGGTGACGTTTATCTGCGCAGTTTCCCCGCCCTTTAGTGTGGATGGAGCTTCCACATTAAGCTTCAACTCATCTGGGGGGCCTGCCTCGTCTGATACAGTGATTCTAAACTGCCCGTAGAAACCGGTCCAGGAGCGCTTGAGCTCGTCCGTTAGCTCGAGGGAGAGCTTTAAGTTGTAGACCCCCGGCTTTAGGGGCGCCCTCAGGATCCACACGAGTTGAACGCTGTCGCCAACTTTCAGCAGATCAGGAAACTTGGGCTCCTGCAGGATTTGAAAGTTGTCGTCGCCGAGGACGAGCGTCGCACCCGTGAGACCAACCTTTCCTGTGTTGTTGACGAAGACCATCACGTGAAGAGTGCCGCCTGGCCTGACCAGGGTTTTATCAACCGAGAACCTAACCTCGGCCGGCGGCTTGAAGAGGCAGCCGAAGACCAGTACCACGAGAATGAACACAACCGGAACGAGCGCCTTCCTCATGACCATCTTCCAAAGCCTCTTAAGCACTGACGTTAATAAAGTTTGGGTGGTGTCATGATAACGCTGACGACGGACTTCGGCTTGAGGGGCCCCTACGTTGGCGAGATGAAGGTCGCCATGCTGAGGGTCAACCCCAGCGCGGTGCTGGTAGACGTTACCCACTCGGTAACGAGGCATTCGATTTTAGAGGGCTCCTTCGTCATGGAGCAGGTTGTCAAGTATTCCCCCAGGGGAACGGTTCACGTCGGTGTCATCGATCCGGGCGTTGGCACCTCGAGGAGGGCGGTAATAATCGAGGGCGAACAGTTTTTAGTCGTTCCAGATAACGGTCTGGCCACTCTCCCGTTGAAACATATAAAGCCCAGAAAGGCTTACGAGATAGACTTCGACAGGGTCAAACGCTTCACAGGCTGGAGGATAAGCTCCACCTTCCACGGCAGGGACATATTCGGCCCCGTTGGGGCGTTACTCGATGCTGGGCATTCTCCGGAGGAGTTCGGCAGGGAGATTGATCTGGATTCGCTCGTCAGGCTCGAGGTGGAGCCGAAAAGGGAAGGAGATGTTTGGAAGCTGAAGGTCATCTACATCGACGACTTCGGCAACGTCATCCTGAACCTTGAGAACTACGGAAGGCCAAGGGCAGTTGAGCTTCCCGGCTTCAGCCTTACTATTCCATACCTCGATACCTACGGCCGTGTAAAGCCCGGTGAGATGCTCGCTTTACCTGGCAGCCATGATTACCTCGAGATAGCGGTCAATCAGGGTTCAGCTGCAGATGTGTTGGGTCTGAAAGTTGGGGATGCCGTGGATGTGAAGTTAGTCCAATGAAAGTAAGGGGTGATTAAAATGCCGAGGCGCGGTCTCTTCGTTGGCCGTTTCCAGCCGGTTCACAATGGGCATATCAGGGCCCTTGAGTTCGTTTTCTCGCAGGTGGACGAGGTGATAATAGGCATTGGTAGTGCTCAGGCCAGCCACACGCTCAAGAACCCCTTCACGACGAGCGAAAGGATGGAGATGCTCATAAGGGCTCTGGACGAGGCTGGTCTGGAGAAGCGCTACTATCTGATTCCACTACCGGACATCAACTTCAACGCCATCTGGTCAACTTACGTCCAGAGCATGGTTCCAAGATTTGACGTCGTCTTCACTGGAAACTCTCTTGTCGCCCAGCTCTTCCGTGAGAGGGGCTATGAGGTCGTAGTACAGCCGATGTTCAGGAAGGATATCCTCTCGGCGACGGAGATAAGGAAGCGTATGGTGGAAGGAGAACCCTGGGAGGAGCTCGTGCCGAAGAGCGTCGCCGAGTTCATAAAGGAAATCAAGGGTGTTGAAAGGATAAAGATGCTCGCCACAAATCTTGAAAACTCGGAGAAAGAGCTGCAGGCGCCGATAAGGATTCCGGAGTTTTAGAAGCCTTGGATCTCTTTATTTTACTTTGAATAGGGGAGATATGTATGGAGGCAGACTGGAAACTCGCTTTGGAACAGTTCATCGAAGACTGGAAAATTAAGGACTTCGTTGAGGCCGCTCTGCTAACTGGAAGTTATGCAGTTGGGCTACAGACCAGATACTCCGATGTAGACGTTTACATCGTGCTCTCCGATGACGTGGAATGGAGGGAGAGGGGAAACGTCGTTATAGATGGGACTTTAATCGAGTACTTCGCAAATCCAGCAAGACAGATCAGACACTACTTTGAGGAGGAGTTTGCCCAGAACAGCCGGGCCACAGCGAGGATTATAGTAATTGGGAAAGTTCTCTTTGACAAGACTGGAATAGCTGAGGTTCTAAAGGCGGAAGCGCTGGAATACATGAAGAGACCCTTTGAACGGCCCGATGAAACCTGGGTGGAGGTAGCTAAGTACTCCCTCTGGGACATGCTCGACAGTCTGAAGGACGCTGAAGACAGGAACGATCCCAGCTCTGGCTACCTCTACCACCTGGCTCTCAGCAGAGCCCTTGAGGTTTATTCGAAGTTCTTGGGTGTTGAAATTCCTCCAGCTAGCAAAGTTTACAGGCTCTTCAGCGACGAAAGGTTCAGAAAAGCGTACATGTTTGAGGAATTTCCCGATGGGGAGTTCGTGAAGCTGTTTCTGAAGGCTCTTGAGAGGCGCGAGGCCGAAAACCTGAAGAGAGTCATAACGCACATCTTCGAGAGGATGGGAGGCTTCAATATCAACGGCTGGCGGCTGAGAACTAAGGCTTTAGATTCTTTATGAAATCCACCAGCTCTTTCAGGTCTTTTACCAGAAAATCCGCCCCGGGTATCTCTCTGCCGACGGCTATCCCCACATTGGCTTGCTCAAACATCTTTGAATCTGCGCTACCATCCCCAATGGCGAGTAGAAAGGTCTCCTTGAACCGTCCAGCTATCTCGCCCTTATCCTTGACGCGGAGATCTATCCCCTCAAACCTTCCCTCCCTGAAAACCGCCCTGTTGGCCATGAACTCGTCCCCGAGTGCCTTAAAGGGTTCAAGAACCTCCTCAAAGGAGCCGCTGATGAGAACCACCTTAAAGCCCTTCTCCCTGAGCATTTCAACGAGCTCTCTCGCCTTGGGGCTCACGCTGACCTTCTCCCTCGCCCTGAGGAACGTCCCCTCATCGATCCCTCTTATGAGCTCCACCCGTTTGAGGAGGGAATCCAGCCACTCCACCTCTCCGGAGAGGCCCTTTTCAAGAAGCTCCTCTATCTCCCGTTTTCCTGTTATTCTGGCCATCTCCCTCCAGAACTCGAAGTCTGTTAAAGTCCCCTCGACGTCTATTACCGCGACCTTCTTCATTTTCCATCCCCTCACCGGGGGCTATTTCTTACCTTCGCCTTTCTAAAGGCTTCCCCTCTAACGAAAAGTACCCCAGCTAAGAGGAACAGAACTAAGCTGGCTGCATAGGGCAGCGTCGCATGTACGCTCGCTAGTGCGCCGGCGATGAACGGCGTAACGAGAGCTATCAAGCGGTTGTAGCTCGATATCGCCGCATGGAACTCGCTGGCGCGCTCCTTTGGGATGAGCGAGAACTGCCACGAGCGGTAGAACGGGAACCAGAAGGTGTTTCCAAAGTCTCCGATAGCATAAACCAGCAGCGCCAGCCAGAACGGCGGTGAGAGCGCCATGACGAGGGCATAGACCGCGTTGAGGAACATTCCAAGGCCTATCGCCTGAAAGCCCTTCCCCTTCGGAACCCTCTCGCTGGCGTAGGTTCCAATTATCGAGGCCAGACTGCTCGCGCAGGCTATCAGCGTTACCTCGAAGACCGTCTTGTGGAGCACAAAGACAACGTAGTTGATGAGCACCAGCTCAGGCGCGAGGGACCACGCCAGAGTCAGCAGCGCTTCAAAGGCCAGCAGGAGCTTGAACTCGCCGACCCTGAAGGTGAAGCCCTCAGGGGTTAGCCTCTTCTCTTTGCCAACCGACGGAAGGAAGAGCCAGATGTATGCAATCGTGAAGAGCGAGAGGAGGCCAAAGGCGATGAAGGCCAGTCGATAGTGCTCCGCCGAGCTCCAGACGTAGCCGAAGAGGTAGCCGAGGATTGGGAAGGTTACCAGCCTGCTGATTTCGGGCAGGCGCAGGTGCCAGGCGAAGATTTCTTCGTACCTGTCCTCCGGGTAGATAATCTGCTCATAGGCACGGTAAAGAGGGTAAAGCACCGTCGAGAGCTTCTCGACTGTTCTTCCCGCAAAGAACATGACCGGAGCTATAGCACCTTTGGCAAAGCCGTAGAGGACGTAGGCTATTCCGTCGAGGGCGTCAATTACCATCAGCCCTTTCTTGATGTCCCATCTGTTGAACGCCCTGCCGAGGAGATATGTAAGCGGAATCGCGATGATGTTGACGGCGGTAAAGAAGGCCCCGACCTCGAGGACGGAGTAGCCGGAGTACATCATATAGAGGGGCAGAAGAATCCAGACTATGAGCTGGGGCGCTATGATAGTGTGGTAGAGCATGTAGGCTTTGGCATCTCGCGGAATCTCGCTCCAGCGCATAGGAACACCATATGGGTTTTTAGAACGGACCTATAAGCCTAACGCTCTTCCTTTCCCTTTAGGCACTTCACGTAAATCAGAGCCGGCTCGCCCCATTCTGGATAGGGGTCTATTAAAGCAACCCTGACGAGACCTCTCTTTTCGTAGAACTTCCTCGTTTCATCGTAGGGCTTGTAAAATAGATCGCCTGAGGTTTTCACTACGAGAACTTCGAAGCCTTTCTCAAGGGCCCATCCCTCAATGAAGGCCAGCAGTTCCGAGCCTATTCCTTTCTCTCGCTTCTCACGCTTCACGGTCATCCAGAGGATTTCGAGGGCTTTTTCATTGAGGGGCTTGACCGCTATGAAGCCAAGGACGCCCTTGCTAAGGGCTATGAACGTAATCTCACTCTTCAAATCCTCTTCAATCGCTTTTATTCCAGCTTCGTTGAACCACTCTCTGAGGTCTTTGGCTATCTGGAGGCACTGCAAATACTCTTCTTCACTTTGGAGGGGTTTGATTTTCATCATAATTGGTCACTTTTAGACGTTTTCTTAAGTCGTATGAAACGCTCCGAAACATTCTTTTGTAGAGTTCCTTAAATAATCCCAGCCTAATAATCTTTTGGCTGGACATGGAGGGAGTTCGATGAATGCGGGCAGGTTTGAGATGGAGATTAAACTTGAAAATCCAGAAACCCGCTACTTCCTGATGATGCTTATCATAGCACTCATAGTTTTCTCAGCTGTTTTAGTGATCCCTATCAAGCTCATAGAGCCCGACGACATAACGTACTACGCCGCAATGAAGGCGTTTTCCCAGGGCAAGATTACAGTTTCGCGTTCCGAGCTTCTGGAGCTTCAAAGAGATGCAAGCTATGAAGAGCTCATAGGCGTGCCTAATCTTGCAGGCAAACACCTTGGAATACAATATGTGAGAATTGATGTCGATGAATATGCTTTGGAAAAGGCGCCCGGTTATGCCTTCATACTCGCCTTCTTTCACAAGCTCGGGCTTGAGAGAATAGTAAATTTAGTTTTTGGACTTTTTGGGCTGGTTGTCTTCTACAAGCTCATTTCACTGGCTTACAATCCAAAAGCCGCTTTCTTCTCTTCGCTAATTCTACTCTTTAATGCAACCTTCTTGGGAATGTTCTACAGGATTTACATGTCAGACTTTGTCAGCATGGTGTTTGTGCTCATCGGCGTGGCGTTCTATTATATGGGGCTCGAAAAAGAAAGCAAAACCCTAGCTGTATTTTCTGGATTAGCTTTGGGTTCGAGCGTAGCAATAAGATATACAAACGTAGTAATTTATCCTGCAATCCTGCTCTATGCGCTCTGGCTCTTGAAAAAGGGTATGAAAAACCCGCTTAGATACTTTGGCCTGCTCCTTTTGGGCTCAATTCCTCCTGCAATCCTGCTCATGATATATCACTACACGGTCTTTGGAAGTCCCTTTAGGGTGGGCTATGCCTATACAATTGGCTACACAAACTTTGCCCTCCAGTTCCTGCTGAAGGGAGAGTGGCATAGGGCCTTTGCAATACTCCTGAGAAACCTTCTGGTTCACCCAAAGCTTCTCTTTGAAGGGTTTCCATCAATCTTCCTGCTCCCGGCGGGCTTATACTTTGCAAGAAAAAGCCGCTTAACGCCCCCATTATTCCTGTGGTTCTTAGCTTACTTCGGGCTCTACTTCCAATACGATTGGCTCCGCGCAGATGCCTACATCTTCCAAATGCGCTTTTATCTCCCCTTCGCCCCAGTACTCGCGGCTTTTGCTGGTGTCATTATATGGAAGCTCTTGGAGGGGGAGGATGAGCTTAAAGTGCTGGGCTACACGCTCTTTGGATTCCTAATACTTGTAGACTTATCTTCATTTGCGAGTTTTGTGGCCCACTACGTCCTTAATTTTGGGTTTGGACAGCCTTTACTGCCTCCTCCTTCCCCGTTACCCAGTGGGCTTTGACTGACCTGGAGTGGTACTACCCCAAACACTGGAATTCGCTCCAAACTACCCCATTGAAGTATTCCGGAATATCCTTAAGGTATCTTCTTGCTTTTACCCGCGGAGTGTCGTCAGAGGCATCCGGAACACCAGCACGTTCGGCTCCTCCGTCTCATCCCAGAGCTTGAGGCCGAGCCCCATTAGGCCTAGGAGGACGGGATTCATTCCGCCTGGGAGCATGATGTCGAACCATTCGCCCCTTTCCTTCGCAACGTAGGCCATGGCTGGAAGCATCGTCCTTATGCAGGCAAGCCCAGTTGAGAGCGGAGTGAAGGTCGTTCCTCCTCTTGGGACTATGAACTTGAAGCCGTCTATCTCGTAGACCTCTGCCCTCTTCCTGAGCCATTCTAACGTTTCCTCGCTCCTGTGGAGGAACTTCCAGCCAAGCGGGATTATTCCGAGCGTTAAGTCCTCGTAGGTCAGCTCTGAAGGGGTTGGTTCCTCCTGATCGAAATCCTCAGCTTTGGCACCGAGAACGTAGAACTTGGCAAGGATTGAGAAGCCGTCCTTCTTTGCCATAGCTATGCTCTCCCTGTTGAGGAAGTAGGTGGAGAACTCGAGGGCCTCTATTTTTCCTTCCTCGGCGAGCCTCTCACCGAGTTCGAGCATAAAGCTGTGGAGGAGCCTTCCGAAGCCCCTGCCCCTGTAATCGGGATGAACGCGCAGGCCCTCAAGCCAGCCAACGCGGTTTGGAAGGAGCGTCAGCTTTGCAGTGCCGATGACCCTGCCGTCCAGCTCCAGGACGTAGAAGTTGCCGTCTTTAACCCAGTCATCGAAAACTTTCGCTAAATAGTCCTCTCCGCCCCACGTGAGCCTTGCTATCTCCTCAATGAATGGCTTATCTTCAGGTCTGGCTTCGCGGATGAACGGCTCCATAGTTTCGTTTCACCGGAGACATCTTAAGGAAAACCTTTTAAGCACCTTTCGTTATTACGACTGGTGGTGTTAATGCAGAGGGTCTGTTCCCTTGTCATTGCGGTTCTTCTGATTCTCTCAACCACCCTCGGCTACCTCTACCACGGGGAGAGAAACGACGTGGAGAACGCGAAGGGGGGCATCTTTCAAGCCTCCACCATGGCCATTTTCTGCCTTTCGGACATGGCTGCCCTTGAAACGATGCTCGAAAACAACGTGAGCGATGATGTTCTAAGGGAAAGGCTGAGCCGCTACACTTACTGCGCCTGGGAGCTGAGCGGGGCATCTTTTTCGCTCTACGAGCTCACGGGGGAGAATAAGTACTGGAACCTCTACGTGGCGGGTGGCAATCTGGAAAGCTACTTCTCAACGGCTGTAAACAGCCCGGATCCCAGAGAGAAGGTTTCCAAGGATGTGAGAATCTTCAATGAACTATCTGAGGAGTTGTCCTCCATACTGCAGAATGGAGGGGTAGAGAACCTCACTGACGCCGAGGCGGAGAGACTTTTCAACCTAGCTCAATCGCTCTCAGGCTGAGCTGGAGAAAAGCCAACGCCACGAGTGCTATGAGAAATGCCCCAGAGGAGAGGCCCAGTGGGGAGAGACCCCTCTCAATCAGCCACGCAAAGAGTATCTGTGAAATTGGAATGACGAGCGTTGCGAGGGCGTCGAAGATTCCCCTGAAAGTCCCCAGTCTCTCAAGCGGAAAGACCTTCTGGAAGAGGCTGTCGAAGGAGACGTTGATGAGAGCACCGCCGAGGCCTAGGACGAAGACCGCCGGTAGAAGCGCCGCAACTTTGGGAAGACCAACGAGGATGAGGGCGAAGCTCTGGAGCAGCATACCAGCTAAGAGTGGCCTTCTGATACCCAGTTTCCTTCTGTGGGCAAAGTAGGTGATTCCCAGAACGGCCACCAAACTCCCCACCGTCGTCAGCGACTGAAGTAAGCCGTATATCACCTCTCCCTTTTCCAGGGCCCTGAGCGATGAGAAGACGAATATCCTGAAGGAGCCGAGGGCGAAGTTGAAGAGCAGGAGAGTTATCATGAAGCCAATGACGAGCTTTCTGCGGATTTTAGCTGGTTTAGACCTTTCTTTTGTCTCTTTTTCCCGCTTCACATCAACGTTGAGGTACGGAATCAGCGCGAGTGCACCGATGAATAAGAGGGCTGCATCTATCAGCATGCTCCATATTCCGAAGCGGTAGGCGAGAAAACCCGCGAGTGGATACGCGAGGAGTGAAGTGGCCTCACCAACGGTCTCCTTGGTCGCGTTGAGCCTCTGGAGTTCGGACTCGTGGAGGGTCATTGAGGCAACGAGCGAAAAGCCGTAGTACCTGTGGAGGATGTCCAGAGCCGAAATCCCTGAGACGAGGAGATAGAAGGCCCAGATGTTTGAGGAGAGAGGGATTATGAGAACCGCCAGGAAAGCCTGAAGGATGAGCGCGAGAAAGGCCAGCCTCACCTTTTTGACCGTTCTGTCGAGGGTTCGGCCGAGAATGGGTGGCAGGATAACCCATGGAAGGTGAGTGAAGAGCGCGTAGCCACCTATGCTTATCAGTGAGCCCGTAGCGTTCAGGATGCTCCAGGGTAGGGCAACGGTCTCTATGGCATCCCCGGCTACTCTGAGCGAGGCAATGAGCAGGTAGAGGTGGTAGAGGGCTTTCTTCATAGATGGGCCTGGGAAGATGCTGTTTTGAGTTTTACTAGGTAGGTGCCCATATGAGACATGCTCAAACTCATACCAAACGAGGGCCTTGCCAGAGAAGTTCAGGAGCTCAAGAAAGTTCTCACAGCGCTTACGGCTCTGTTCGCGGTCGCTCCTTCTATCCTGTTCAGGGATAAGCTTGCGAACATCGGAGAGTACTTGAGCGGGATTTACTCGCCCGCGGGACTGCTCTGGGGCATCACCTTTGGAGCCCTGATGCTTGCGGCAGTTCGATACCTTTTTATCATCCTGATACAATTGAGGTGTATGGAAAGGGATATCCAAATCGCGCTAGTTTTAATTCTGCTGGCCAACGTCCTCAAGACGTCTCCCATTTATCTCGTACTCTACATGGCCTCCTTCGTGCTCCTGTCGCGGAGAGCTTGGACGTCCCTGCCAAGGCTCCTCCTCTGGGCGTTCTTTATCGGATTTGTGGTCGAAATAATTGGAACTCGCGTGTGTGCACCCTTCGGGTGCTACGAGTACATAAACTTGAGACCTCAGATTCTGAGGGTCGGACTCTTCGTTCCATTCGCCTGGGCAATTTTTGGGGCGGTCTCTTACCTGGCGGCAAGCTACTACTTCACGAGCCCATCCAAGAGGATTCTCTTTGCCTCCCTGCTGATGGTGATTATTGATCTCTCCGTCGACCCTATTATGACCTCGTGGGAGGCGTGGATCTGGAAAACGACCACTGAGGTAACTTGGTTCGACATCCCCTGGACCAACTACTTGGGCTGGTTCGTGGTGTCCCTGATGTTTTTCTCTCTCTACGAGCTTTTAAGGGGAAGCGATGTTGACAGAAAGCTGTCCCGGGTTGGGCCGCCGGTTTACCTGCTGGAGATGTTCACATTTGCCCTCTACGCTCCATCTGCCGTGAAGTTTCCAGCGGAACTAGCACTTGTGCTGTCGATTGCAGTCTTGGCTTTCCCCTACCTCGTTACCCAACTCCGCACAAGGTAGGATTGTAGAAATTCATTTCCTGCTTCTTATGAGGACGAACGTTAGAACGGAGAAAATGGGGATAAGAAAACGGGCACTCAGTCCGTCGGCATTCCCGTCTCCATCGGGGAGTTTACTATGGCCTCGTACTCATCCTGCGGTAGTATCTGGGGCTCGTAGGTTATCCCGTACTGCCTTGAGAGCACCGTGGTGAAGGCCCTGAGGTGGTTCCTTGAGCCCATCATGAGGTTCTCGAAGACGTACTTGATGTCTTCGTTGTCGGTCTTGGCCAGCCACTCTTCGAGGTCCTTGATGTCAACCTCCTCTATGAGTGCTCCCACTTCGAGGGCCGCAACTTCGCTCTGCATTCCCTGCTCAACGAGCTGGTCGTAGAGCTTTTGAAGCTCGGGGTTCTCGAACTCGCCGATGTCCTTGCCAGTGGCCGGGTCGGTCAGGTTGTACTTCTCGATGAGTGCCAGCACCATGTCCATGTGGGCCTGCTCGCTCTGGGCTATGTTGTTGAACACTGGTTCACCCCACTTCTCGTAGAGAGTCAGGTAAACGTCCCTCGCGAGCTTCTCCTCCTCGCGCATGTAGAGGATCGCCTGAATCTCTTCCAGGCTTAAGTCCTCGGTTGGGAGTGAATAAACGTAGTCCACGTTGTACGTGATGTCAGCAAAGCCGCCAGCCGTCACGTTGCTGGGTGGTCCGCGCGGGGCCGCCTCGGGACCGTAACCCTGAGTCACCGTGGGACTTGAGGACTCGGTGGTCGTAGCGTCCTCCTCCGTGGTTATGCATCCTGCGCTGAAAACCCCGAAGAATATAACCCCTATGATCAGGAGCCCGTAAAGCTTCTTACCAAGCATTTTCATCACCTTTTCCCATATGTAATTCAAATGTTACATATGCTCGCAACTTTATAAATCTTTCGGGTTACAGAAGTGGGGAGTGGCTGGAGAAGAAAGGGACGAGGGACATTACCTCAATCATCGGCGCTGTGCACTGGATATGGCGGGCTGTAGTGGAGGCCGTTTCGTGCATTTGGCGTGATGGATTTAAAAAGAGGCTGGTAAGAAACAAAAGTGTGCGGGTGATGACCTTGAGACTCGCTCTAATCCCGATGAAGGTTAAAGTCAACGACTTTGAGGCCAACTGGCGAGAATTTGAGCGGCGCTTTTGGGAGGCCATGGAACACCGCCCTGACATCATAGTTTTTCCGGAGTACTGCCTCACGGGCTTCAAGGAGTGGGACTTCAGTCGGGCAGTCCTCTACGACGAGATAGTCTCAAGGGTGAGCCGCCTGGCGAGGGATAATTCGGTTTACGTTATATTTGGCCTCCTTGAGCCCTACAAGAACTGCACCTACAACTCGGCGCTCCTTATAGACCGCGAGGGCGAGGTTGTCTTGAAGCACCGCAAGTTCCAGGAGCCCATGAGGTTCTGCACCGGCAACACCGTGAGGACTGCAAGGACGGAGTTCGGGAAGCTCGCGATAATCATCTGCGGCGACCTCTACAACAAGAGGATAGCGAAGTGGATTCGGAGAAAAAGACCGGACTACCTCTTCGTGCCTATGGAGTACTCCCCAGAGGGTGGAGAAATCGCCGTGGAGGACATCGAAGCGATGTCTGAACGTGTTAGGCTTTTGGGGGTTAGGACATTTATCGTTAACGCTCATCCGCCTGGTGGAGCATGGGTCTTTGGCAGGAATGGAAAGCTCCTGGCCCAGAGCCGTGGGGAAGAAATTTTGATCTACGAACTCGGAAAAGGATAAGAAAAGAACCGTTCATCCGTTGTTGCCGTATCCCTGCGGTCCGCCCTGTCCCCCGGTCTCCATCGGGCTGCTGATGATCTGCTCGTACTCCTCCTTGCTGAGAATCTGGGGCTCATAGGTTACGCCGTAGTTCTTAAGGGTGCTCACGAAGGATCGGAGGTGGTTCCTCGAACCAATCATGAGGTTCTCGTAGACGGTTATTATGTCAATCTTGTTCGTCTGGGCTATTCTCTCCTGGAGGTCAACTATGTCTGTCTCCTCTATCAGAGCTCCAACCTTAAGGGCGTCAACTTCGCTCTGCATCCCCATCTCGATGAGCTGGTTGTAGAGCTCCTGGAGGTGTGGGTTCTGGAATTCACCTACTCCTTCGTTTATCGTTGGGTCTGTGAGATTGTACTTCTGGAGGAGCATTCTAACGGTGTCTATGTGGGTTGTCTCACTCTGGGCTATGTTGTTGAATATCGGAAGCCCCCACTTGTCGTAGAGCTTAACGTAAACGTCGTGGGCGAGTTTTTCCTCCTCGACCATGTAGAGCAGACCATTCTTCTCCTCTTCCGTTAGAGGTGCCGCTGGAAGGGAGTCAATGTATGACTGCAGGTTTTGCGTGTCGATGTTTCCATTTGAATCAGCAACGAGCGGAATCGTATCGGTGGGCGTCGAAGTTTCCGTGGGAGTTGTGGAGGTCTCTGTGTCGCTAATGCATCCAGCCGCGAGAACGCTTAGGAGCAGAATCCCAACCAGGAAAAATGCGTAAATCTTTTTCATAACTATCACCCCGCCCGGGGATTGCTCCCCGGACTCTGCACGGTGGTATTTACGTGATGGCTCCTAAATAGGTTTTGGTTGTAACCACTGGGTTGGTGCCGAAGTAAGGCTTATCTTCGCGTGGGCATACTCTCTTGGGGGTGGTGATGATAAACCCGAGGTTCGTATCCGAGAATGTTGCCTTCTCTTCAATGCCATATCCAGAGGACATTCCAAGGCTTGCTGAGGAGTTCGGGGCCTTCGTTGTGCTGGTCGAGGATCACGAGCTCTTCTATGGACTCGAAAGGCTGAAAGAACTCGGCCTGGAAGTTCTCCACAGCCCGATTCCTGACTTTACTGCTCCAAGCCTTGAAGCGCTCCTTGAAATACTCCGGTGGATCGAGGAGAAAACAAGGGAAGGCAAGCGGGTTCTGATACACTGTCTCGGCGGCTCTGGGAGGAGCGGGACGGTGGCGGTTGCGTGGCTCATGTATTCTCAGGGATTGTCCCTGCGGGAGGCCCTCACGAGGGTTCGTTCGCTAAGGCCGAGCGCCGTTGAGACTGAAGAGCAGATGGAGCGTTTAATGGATCTTGAGAGATTCCTCAAAACCCGTTGAGGCTCATGACTTCCTCCAGCCTTTTCCTCTCGTACTTCGGCTTCGGATCAGTGGGATATCCAACGGGAAGGATGGTCTGGAGCTTGTAGTCCTTTGGGGCGTTCAAAAGCTCTTCTATCAGCCTCGGATTCGGTGGCGTGTACGTAACCGTGCCTAGCCCTTCTTCCTCCAGCGCGAGGAGGAGGTAGCCAACCGCTATCCAGACCGACTGAAGCCAGTAGGGCGCTTTGGTGTGGCCGAAGACGAGTATCAGGTAGGGTGCATCGCTCAGGAAGGGCTTCTCTGGTGAGAACCCTTTTTCCTGAAGCCACTCACCGAGATCTCCTTCAACCTTCTCGTAGAACTTCCTCTCGGCATCTTCGCAAAGCTCTCTTATCCTGCCCTTGAGCCACTCGTCATCGATTACGACGAAGTGCCACGGCTGCGCGTTCATCCCCGATGGGGCTTCCTTTGCGGCTTCTATTGCTCTCATAATTGCATCCATCGGAGGCTTATGGGGGAGGAACTGCCTTACAGTCTTTCTCCGCTTTGCCAGCTCGAGAACCCTCATGCAACCACCGTGGAAGTTAGGAAGCGGAGAATAAAACGTTAACTCAGACGTAGAAGACCATTCCGTCGTATGCGACCAGGACTTTGTTGCCCCACCTTTCACGCACGTGTTTGGTGAGCTCCAGGAAGGGCAAGTTTTTATGGGATATGTGGCTCAACACTGTTCTCTCTGCAATTTCAAGCCCAATCTCAGCAGCCTCATCAACGTTGTTGTGGTATGGATCGCTGAATCCAGGAGGATAAGTGGCATCGACTATCGCCAGTCTCAGAGGAGCCTTTTTCCTGAGAATCTCCCAGGTCTCCTCGGGCAGTTCCTTGGTATCGTAGAGCAGAGCTATAGTCCTTCCGTCCTCTTCTATGAGGTAGCCGAGGGTTTCAACCTGGTGGTTGAGCCTGAGGGCGGTAATCCTTAGCGTGTCAACATTCACGGTATCGCCGGGCTTTATTACCTTGGGTCTCAGGTTCTTTGGGTCGTTGAGGATGAGGGCGTCGGCCTGACCTTCTGGGGCATAGAGGGGTGTTTGGAGTGCCATCCAGCGGAGCTTGTAGAGGCCGTAGAGGTGGTCGTGGTGCCAATGCGTAAGAAAAATCGCCTCAAGGGGTACGTTGAGGTGGTCCCTTATGTCCGTCCCAACGTCGAAGAGAACGGCTTTTCTATTTTCCGTGATTACCGCCAGCGTTGAGGGCTTTCTCTGGGCAAAGCCGAAGTTTCTCGCTTCGCTGCATGAGGGACAGGTGCACAGATGGGCTGGAATGCCCTCGCTGCCGCCCGTGCCAATGAAGTAGACTATCATGCCATCCCCTGTTTCACAGCCGTGAAATATTTCCTTTATAAGGGTTGTTCCCAAGTTTTTCCCATGAAACTCATCGCCGACATGATGCTGGGTCGTTTGGCAAGATGGCTCCGCCTTTACGGCTACGACACTCTCTACGGCATCACGGACGACGAGGGGATAATTCAAGTTGCACTCACCGAGGGGAGGGTAATACTCACGAGAGACTCTGGCCTGGCTGAAAGGGCGAAGAAGCTCGGGGCCGAGGTAATCCGCCTCTCCTCGAACTCCCTTGAAGAACAGGTTGAGGAGCTCAAAAAGTACGGCTTGGAGTTCGGGGAGCTCTTTCCGGCCAATGCGAGGTGTCCGAAGTGCAACGGTCTGATAAGGCCCGTGAAGAAGGAAGAGATTAAAGGGAAAGTTCCACAGAGTGTTTATGAACGCTACGACGAGTTCTACGTCTGCGGGAACTGCGGGCAGATATACTGGCCGGGAAGGCAGTGGAGGGAGATGCTCAAAATCGACAAGAGGCTGAGGAGGATTTAAAAACTCCCACCCGAAGTCTGGCTGGTGAGCCGATGGAGTGGAAGGAATGGGAGCCATTCTACCTCAGGATCGTCCGGGAGATGGGTTATTCCATTGAGAAAGACCGCGAAGCCGCCCAAATACTGCGAGCGCTTCTGTTGGAGGGTGATGAGTATATCCTGAAGGAGGAGCTTGGGGCGGTTATCGAGAGGAAGATCTATGTTTTTGGGGCGGGTCCAAGTCTGGAAAAGGCCTTGGAGAGGTTTGACTTCTCCGACGGGACTCTCATAGCGGCTGATGGGGCAACGTCAGCCTTACTTGAGTTTGGATTGGTTCCCGATATAGTAGTCACCGACTTGGACGGCAGAATTCCTGATCTGAAAATAGCCAACGATAGGGGGTCTTTCGTGGTAATCCACGCCCACGGCGACAACATCGAGAAAATGAATGTTTACGTGCCCCTCTTCCAGCGAATTCTCGGGACGTGCCAGACGGAGCCTCTTGACATTGTTTACAACTTTGGAGGTTTCACCGACGGAGACAGGGCCGCTTTTCTTGCAGAAGCCCTCGGGGCGAGGGAGATAGTTCTTGTCGGCTTCGACTTCGGAGAAACCGTCGGAAAGTGGAGCAAGCCTGGCCTGAGAGAGCACTCCCCCGTCTGGGAGAGCAAGAGGAAGAAGTTTGCCTTCGCCCAGGAACTGTTAAAATGGCTGGAGAGGAATGGGAGCGCTAAAGTTACGTGGTTCCAAGCTTCAGACTTGTAGGGGTAACTTTTTATATCGTTTCTCCGCTACTAACATTTAGGTGATTCCATGGCGGACGTTGAGATTGCGAAACTGCTGATAAAGATTGGAGGAATAATCTCGCTCATAGCGGGTGTTCTTGAGGGTCTGGCGCTCCTAATAACCATAATCGGGATAATTCTCGCGGTTCCGGCCTTCATACTAGCCTGGTGGATTTACAAGCGCTCCATTGAAGTGATTGAGCTCATTGATATGGGTGACTACAAAAAAGCCAAGGACAAACTCATAATTCCGATGGTGCTCTCGCTGATTTTCTTCAGCACAATCAGTGGAATCCTGATGCTGATTGGCTTGATATTACTTCCTTCAAAACCATCGAAGGATTTGGAACCCAAAGGACCCACGGACTGCCAGGGGTATTGAAAATAAAAAGAAACCTCAAACGAGGTTCTTCAGTTTCTTTACCTTCCCGGCCTTTATTTCGATGTAGCCAAACTTCTTCAGGAGCCTTAGAGTTTCCTCCAGGGCCTTCCTGGTAAAGTTTATGACGAGCGTTCCCTTCTCCGTTGGGATCTCCATCGGTGAGGTCTTCAGGAATGCGTTTATGAGGTCTTCTTCAGGCACCTTCTCCTTTCCGATGGCCTTCAGAACTTCGGTAGCAACTATGGCCCTTCCAATGAGTGCAAAGTAGACCCTCAGAAGGTAGTCCTCCGGGAAGTACCTGCTCGCGAGCTTTCCGAGGGTGTTTATCTTGGCTATGTCAAGCTCTAGTATCTCGAACTCATACTCCGGGACAAGGTCGGTGAGGGCGAACTGCTTGGCTACCTTCTCGACTCCCTCTGGATTGTGGACGAGGTTGAAGGGGAATTTGAACTCGAACTTCAGGCTCATAACGTCAACGCCTTCTTTAAGCTTCACCACTCCGTCGCTGTAGTCTATTGCCCCGTTCTTCATGAGCTGGTCGAGGAGCTCGGCCACCCACGGCCCTTCTTGGATCAGGCTCTCGATGTGCTCGCCCACCTTGATGTGCTCGAGCAGGTGATTTAGGCTCTCCTTGAATGACAGGAAGCCCTCTTTCAGGGCTTCCCTATCGGCGCCGTTGAGAACCTCTATCTTCGCGCCGATTTCCTCTAACGTGCCCTCTAGAAGGTAGCCAGCAAAGCTTTCGTAGCTCAACCTCTCGTGAAGCTCGAACTTGATTCCTTCCCTCTTCAAATCCTCGAGGAAGGCTCTCCTGATTGCCTCGTTCTTTGTGACGAACCTCATTCTATCACCGAACGGGAAACGATTAAAAGCCTTATAGGTTTTTGGTTTTGGAGGTGAGACGATGAGCGAGGGGAAGCAGTACCTCCTCGACAGGACGCTCGAAACTTGGAAGGGAAAGAGGGTAGCGTTAGCCGTTAGCAGCGAACATTCCTTCACTGGAATACTCGATGACTTCGACGAGGAGGTTATCCTCCTGAAGGACGTCGTGGACATAGCCGGAAACAAGGCCAAGGCTCTGATAGTTAAAATCGATGACCTTAACTGGATAATGCTCCTCTGAGGTGATAATATGAAGGCCATAGCCTTTGTTGGTTATAAAAAGAGCGGGAAAACGGCAGCGGTTGAAGCCGTCGCAAGGATTCTCAAAGAGCGGGGCTACAAAGTGGGCATAGCCAAGAGCATGCACGCTGACTTTGACAGGCCAGAGAGCGACACGGGGCGCTTCTCGAGGGTGGCTGACTACGTTCTCGTTAAGGCCAGCGATACTGAGGCGCTTCTCTTCAAGTCCAAGGACATCAATGCCTTCTTCTCCACGATGCCGAGCGTTGATTTTCTCCTGCTCGAGGGCTTCAAGAGCGTAAAGCACGTGCCAAAGGTAATATGCGCGAAGAGCGAGGAAGAGGTCAAAGAGTTAAACGACGGCTTAGCTATAGCGGTCAGCGGGGTTATAGCTTCCACAGGAGTTGAGGAGATAGACGGCCTGCCCGTGATAAACGCTCTCACCGAGCCCGAGAGGCTCGCAGACCTTATAGAGAAGCGCGCCTTCATGCTGCCCAACATAGACTGCAGAATGTGTGGGTACAAGTGCGCCGAAATGGCGAGGATGATTGTCAAAGGCGAGAAAACGCTCAACGACTGTGTGGTTCTCAGCTCAAAGCCGAAGGTCACCGTCAAGATAGACGGCCAGGTTCTTCCGATGAAGGACTGGGTACAGGAGCTCGTCGAGAAGACGATTAAGGGCATGCTCTCGGCCATGAAGGGCTACAGAGGTGGGAAGAAGATAGAGATAATCATAAGGGAGGAATGAATCAATCACAAAGCTCTCTTTTTATCCACTCACCTCTGCACAGAGCTTTCTGAACTCCTCCTCGGTCCCGCCCTCTCCGAACATTCCCTTTTTTACTGTCTTTGAGAGGCGCTTTATCTTCTGCCTCAGCTCCTCTTCATTTGAGGACTGCCTGACGGCAAGTTTTATCCTCTCATAAAATGTGATCGAGGTTCATCACGATTACTACCCTTAAACGTTGTGTCTGGAGCTTAAAAGATTTTATCCTTGGGATACTCATGGCTCATTGGTCTTTTTCTCCCTTGGCAGGTACGTCCATTTTCGAGAATAGAGAGGCAGTGATAAGGGGGAGTGATCACTCCCAGAACTCCTTCGGTACCAGCGGTATCGCGTCGATCCTTTCGAAGTCGCGGTCGAGGGTTGCGTATCGACAAAAATCACTCCTCGTTCACCTTCGCCCTAAGGCGAGACAGTTCTTCCGCGGTTCTCCCAGTGCCGAACATTCCTCTCCTGACTTCCTTCGCAAGCCGCTGAATTTCCTGTCTAACCTCCTCGATTTCAAGGAGTTCCTTTATGAGCTTGGAGGTCCACATTCAGAAGGCCATTTTGGTTTTGAGTTCTTCCATACCCTCTCCCATTTCAGTATGTGGTTGTTGGATTTAAGGTTTGATACGGGGTTGTGCAGGGGAGATATTGCCAAAACCAAATATCGTATATCGTAAAAGGCTAAGTTTCCTCCCCAATCCTCTTCAGCCAGTGCTCCTCGACGCTGATCCTTGACTTCTCCATGACCTTCTGCCTGTATTCTTCCTCCGCCCTGATGAGGGGCAATAACTTCTTCGTGCTGAGGTAGAAGATGGACAGGAGAGCCAACTCTGAGACGAAAGGCAACAGTGCTATTACGTTTTCGTAGTTCACGACGCCGAAATCCCAGAGGCCGTGGAGTACCGGGGATGCGAGGAACATCGAGCCCCCGAGGAACTTGTTTCCATTCTTCATCAAGAGGTAGCCCTCGAACATCACTATCGCCCTGATCGCGTGGCTCATCTTGGCCAGGATTACAATGATGGCGTGGGTATCGAAATTCAGGGCGTACACCCACGCCTCCATGAGGCCAAACACTATTCCCACGAAGAACGCCATTCCCAGCTTTTCCCTGAGCCACTGGGCTTCACTCTGGAATATTTTCAGCCCCAGGATTATCGTGATGAACTTGGTCCCCTCTTCTATGAAGCCAACGGCCATGAGGTTTTTAAAGGACTCAAAATCGGTCAGGAACATCTCAAAAACGATGGGGAAGGTCCCTATCACGAGGAATGAGATGAGTCCCATGATGAACATGGAAAGCCACGAAATCCTCGGCCTTATCCTCACGAAGAACCAGACCATGAGCGCGGGCTCGGCGATGAGTGCTATGAATAACGTTGGGTCAAGTCCTACTTCCTCGATTGAGACCATCTGGAGATCACCGCTGATGAGTTTCCGCAGATCCATTAAAAAAGTTACTCACCTAAGTATGACGCTGACCTCCTCGACGTTGCCTTCCCTCAGCACCCACGCTCCGTATCTTCCCCTCTCATCAACTATCAGCCACACAACCTGCCAGAGCCTCATCCCCGCCAAATCCCTCCCGCTCGGCCTTGGCGGACAATCAACGTGAGAGTGGAATATCCCAACGACCTCAAGGCCCCTCTCTTCGGCCTCGTCGATGGCTCTCACCATCTCCAAGGGCTCCAGCTCGAAGGCTGTCGGGGAGTTCAAGCGGTTGGTGATGAAACGAACCTCCTCTACAAGGATTTTATCCCCAGCCCGTTTTCCAAACAGAAGGCCGCAGACCTCAACTTCCGAACCCTTTGCCGCTTTGATAATTTGCTTTAAGTCTTCTTGTCGTATCGTTAGCATCATGTTCAAAAATAGGCCCGTTAAGCTTATAAAAGTTGAACCAGTGACAGTTCTTTGCGGTGGTAGTATGAAGTGGGCCCTCACCCTTCACGGTGGGAAGAACTCGGGTGAAAGGATCGTTTTCCACGCCGAGACCGCCGACGAGGCCAGAATGGTGGCCGTCAGGGAAATGAAAAAGAAGGACGCAAGGGTTTTTGAGCTTGAGAAACTTGAGTGATTTCTCTGGGTCTCTTTCTTCTCCATTACACCATAACTTGGCGATGACAATCGTGTTAGCCACCTCCTGGCCACCCCTTCGGGCAGGCGCGCTATAAGGGCGACGTCGTCTTCGTAATGCTCGCCCCTCGCTATGCCATAGCCTATGGCCTTCCTCGCCTCATCCTCATATTTGGAGACCGGCTTTTGGGCATGCTCAACAGCACGCTACCATGCAACTACTTCCTTGGCATTTTCTAAACCGAACAGGATGAGCACCAGTCCAGTTAGCGTCGCGGCAAAGTAGACGTTGGTGCTGACGAAGTGCATCGGGATTGCGAGTATCAAAATCAGTCCGGCGGTTCTCAGTATCGTCTGTTCAGTCATCTCGGCAAGCACATCGAGGGTCTTGTAGAGGTAGTAGAGCGAGAGCGCCTGCAGGAACAGGAAGACCACGTGAACGCCGTTGTAAACGAGCGGGCTCGTTTCAATCGGAGTTATTCCAAGCACTTTCGCCCAGCCAGATATGCCGAGGAATATCTTTGCCACGTAGAGCGGCACCGAGAGGAGGAAGGCAGCTATCGAAAGCCTAACCGCGCGGCCGAGCTCTTCCCTGCCGAGCTTTTCGAGCGCTCCCCTAAGAAGGAGCAGGCCCACTATAGTGAGGGGGTAGAGGTACATCATGAGAACCAGCGTTAGCCCATAGGCTCCCTGGAGCTTTCTTACTACTTCCATAGCATCCCCAGAAAAGATGCGCTCAAAAGGTTAAAAGGTTAGAGGCTGGGGCATCAGCCCCTCGCCTGCTTGAACTGCTCCTGGATTCTCTTGTAGTACTCTATGGTCTCCTTGCTCACGCTCGGGCCTATCTTCTCCAGTGCCTCCTCGAAGTCGGCCATTGTAACCTTGACCTTCTGCCTTATCTCGTCGGCCTTCATTCCAGGCTTGATGATGCCCTCCTGGAGCGCCTTCCTCATGGCGAGCATGGCAGCCTCCCTGACCACGGCCGCGATGTCGGCTCCAGTGTAGCCCTCCGTCCTCTTGGCGAGCTCCTCGAGGCTGACGTCCTCAGCGAGCGGCACGTTCCTGGTGTGCACCTTGAGTATCTCCAGCCTGGCCTTCTCGTCTGGCGCTGGCACGAGTATCAGCCTGTCGAACCTTCCTGGCCTGAGCAGGGCTGGGTCTATGATGTCCGGCCTGTTGGTGGCCGCTATAACCACTACGCCGCTGTTCTCGCCTATGCCGTCCATCTCAGTGAGCAGCTGGTTGATGAGCCTGTCGGTAACCCTGTTCACGTCAGTGCCGCGGCGTGGGGCTATTGCGTCGATCTCATCGATGAATATCACCGTTGGAGCTGCCTGCCTGGCCTTCCTGAATATCTCGCGGATGTTCTTCTCGCTCTCGCCGACCCACTTGCTGAGCACCTCTGGGCCCCTGATGGCGATGAAGTTGGCCTCGCTCTCAGTAGCGACGGCCTTGGCGAGGAGCGTCTTACCGGTTCCCGGCGGACCGTAGAGGAGTATTCCCTTCGGTGGGGTTATGCCCAGTCCGAGGAAGGCCTCCGGGTACTTGAGCGGCCACTCGACGGCCTCTCTGAGCTCCTGCTTGACATCTTCAAGGCCACCGATGTCGTCCCAGCGAACGTTCGGAACCTCGAGGAGCACCTCCCTAAGCGCTGACGGCTCGACCATCTTGAGGGCCTCGTAGAAGTCCCTCTTTGTGACCTTGAGCTCCTCAAGGACCTCCTTGGGTATGTGCTCTGCCTCGAAGTCTATCTTGCCCTCCTTGATGAGCCTCCTCAGCGCTGCCATAGCAGCCTCTCTCGCCAGCGCTGCCAGATCAGCTCCGACGAAGCCGTGGGTCTTCTCGGCCAGCTCCTCCAGCAGGTCGTCGATGAGCTTGACCTTGACCTCATCGTAGAGCCTCTCATCGAGCTCCCTGAGTATCTCCTTGACTTCTTCCTCGGTCTTGGCCTTCTCGACCCTCTCTATGGCCCTGTCAATTACGTCCCTGAAGCGCTCGTCGCCGCGCAGACCCTCCAGTATTTTCTTGACCTTGCTGACCCTGAACTCTGGCTCGATTGGCATTCCCCTGGTGTGTATCTGGAGTATCTCCTTCCTGCCCTGCTTGTCTGGCACACCTACCTCAAGCTCGCGGTCGAACCTTCCCGGCCTCCTCAGGGCTGGGTCAAGGGCGTCTGGCCTGTTGGTTGCACCGATGACTATGACCTTGCCGCGGCTCTTGAGGCCATCCATCAGAGTCAGGAGCTGGCTGACAACTCTCTTCTCGACTTCGCCGTGGGTCTCTTCCCTCTTAGGAGCAATTGCGTCAATCTCGTCTATGAAGATTATCGCTGGAGCGTTCTCCTCTGCCTCCTTGAATACCTCTCTGAGCCTCTCCTCGCTCTCGCCGTAGTACTTGCTCATTATCTCTGGCCCGTTGATGGCTATGAAGTGAGCGTTAGCCTCGTTGGCGACGGCCTTAGCGAGGAGCGTCTTTCCAGTTCCAGGCGGACCGTAGAGGAGCACACCCTTCGGCGGCTCGATGCCGAGCTTCTCGAATATCTCAGGGTGCTTGAGCGGGAGCTCTATCATCTCCCTGACCTTCTGGATGACGTCCTTGAGGCCACCTATGTCCTCGTAGGTGACGCCGAGTGCTGCCGTCTTGCTGACCTCCTTGACGGGCTTCTCGCTGACGGTGAAGTCGGTGAACTCGGTTATCTGGACTATACCAGCTGGAGTGGTCGCGGTGACGACAAAGGTGAGCTCCTGGCCGAGTATGCCTACCTTGATGTAGTCTCCCCTGACGACTGGCCTACCGACGAGCCTGCTGTGGAGCCACTCGACGAAGTCGTGTCCAAAGCGTATCGGCTCGGTCGGGGCAACTATGACCTTCTTGGCTTCCTTGACCTCTGCCTTTCTGACAGTAACCTCGTCGCCAAGTCCAACCCCGGCGTTCTTCCTGATGGTTCCATCCATTCTGATGATGGAAAGTCCTTCGTCCTCTGGGTAAGCTGGCCAAACGACCGCGGCGGTGTTCTTGGTTCCGATGATCTCGATGATATCACCCGGCTGGACGCCAATCTCGCGCATGGCTTTCCTGTCTATCCTAACTATCCCTCTTCCAACGTCACGCTGATATGCAGACGCGACCTTCAGCTTAACTTCTCTCTTTTCGGTCATTTTTCACCACCTCCAAACTTTTCATGACCGATGATCTTGATTTTTGCAGCTTGATTTCATCTGGGGTTGCAGGGGGCGGAGCCCCCTCAGGAGTTTAAGGAAAGGCGGGGTTGTGGGGCGAAGCCCCACTACGGGGGTTTGATGGTAGAGGAAGATAAGGGGGTGTCCCCCTTGTCTTCCCTTAAAACGAAAGCGTCACTCAATCTTAACCTCGAAGCCCTCTCCTTCCTTCTTGGTCGGGTGCTTCTTCGGAATCCTGATTTCAAGGACGCCGTTGTTGTACTTGGCCTTGGTCTTCTCTGGGATGACCTCCTCTGGGAGCCTGATGACCCTCCTGTAGCCGCTGTAGTAGCGCTCGATCTTTATGGCTCCCTCGCGCTCAAGCTCCTTCTCGCGCCTGACCTGGGCCTCGATGTAAACCGTGTCGTCAGTAACCCTGACCTTGATGTCCTCCTTTCTGACTCCTGGAAGCTCAGCGGTGATGACGAACTCGTCGCCCCTGTCGAAGATGTCAACGAAGGGCTCTCTCCAGACCTCGCTGGTAAGCTCTTCGTACGCTGGCCCCTCGCGGTGGCTCCAGAGCCTCGGCCCGCGCATGAAGTCCCTGAATATTGCGTCAATCTCCTCCTGGATTTCTCTCATTATGTCGAACGGGTCCCAGTAGGGGCGGTCCCTCCTCCAGACCACCGGCACCACCCCCTTCACCTTTTGGTTACCAGTAGTAACTAAAAAAGAGGAGTTTATAAAGTTTTGTGTCTTTTAGTGTGCATTGGTGATTAAAACTTGGCTCACCCATCTCCCTTTTCCTTGAACCTCACAATAGGCGCGTTCCAGACGAGCTTGGTTGGGATGGTGACGGTCTCTCCGTCGTCCCCGATTAGAACAATGTTCGTGGCGTTTATCTCCTTAACGACGCCCTTGTAGCCCTTCAGGTTCACATAGTCACCTATCTCGAAAGGTCTGACCGCCGAGATCCACGCCCCAGCTGCTATGTTGTTCAGCATGTCGTGCAGCCCGAAGCCCATAAGGATGCCGATGAAGGCGGTCACGCTTATCGTCAGCCCTTCGATCCGATAGCCGAGGTAGCTTAGGGCGGAGAAGATTGAGAACATGACTCCCACAACGACGACAAAGTCCTCGAGAAAGTCGAGGATGATGTCGTGCAGGTTAAACTTGGTCATCGATTTTCTTATGCCGAGCCCTACAAGCTTTGAGATCAACGATCCGGCCGCGATTATGAGGAGTGCATAAATTAGCCTCCCAAGATCCATACGACGTCCCTCTCCTTTTATTCGTCGCATACCTTTTAAGGTTAAAGTTCTAGGACGGCGTTTGGCTCAACAGCCTTCGCTGGGTAACCCAGTCCCCGCAGAATCCTCGAGAACTCCTCCGCAAATCCATAAACCGTGAAGACCTTCTCGGGCTTTACCCTCTCCACTATCCGAATCAGCTCCCAGAAATCCGCGTGGTTGCTAAGCTTTAGCCTTCCGAAGCCAGAAACCGTCAGCTCCCAGGGCGAGAGGGAGTTCTCCACTTTGGGAGAGCGGTAGGAGCGCAGAACTACATCGCCGTTGGCGTCAACGTTTCCAAACTCCACTCCAAACTTCTTGTAGACCCTCGCCACCTTTAACATCTCCCGCGACGGCCTGACCGTGTAGCCGTGGACGTCGAGTATCTTCATGACCTCTTGGGCCTTTCCCATCTGATTGACGTAGAGCGTTGGCCTTTTTCCCCTGTCCAAGGCCTCCTCCACGAAGGCGATCAGCTTTTTCTCGGCCTCCCTCGGCGAGGGAAAAGTGAACGCTGGAACGCCAAAAGTTGCCTCGATTATCAAAAAGTCAGCCCTTGGGAAGCGGCTCTTCTCAGCGGTTCTCAGCTTGAACCACTTGGTGTCGCCGGTGTAGAAAACCGTCCCCGTGTCCAGCCACAGCTTTATCCCGGCGGAGCCGAGCATGTGACCGGCTGGATAGAGCTTGGCTCTGTACTCGCCGAGGTAGAAGGTCTCTCCAAACCCTATCTCGCGGTAGAAGCCGCCCTTACGGAGGTGGCTGAGGAACTTCGTGGCTCTGGTCGCGTAAATAACCTCACCGCTAACGAAGTGGTCGGTGTGGGCGTGGCTCTGAAAGGCTATCTTGGCGGAACTGTCGAGGCCAAGGTTTCGGAGTATCATCAATTAGTTCTTCACCAAAACTCTTTTAGGAACTTCGTTTCGATGTATCTCTTGGTGTTGAGATGAGCGACGAATATGTCATTGTAACCGACAAACTCACCAAGTTCTTCGGCAAGCAGAACGTAGTCTACCATCTCGACCTGAGAGTTCCTAGGGGAGTGGTGTACGGCTTCCTCGGACCTAACGGTGCTGGAAAGACCACCACCATAAAGATGCTGACCGGTGCGCTCAAGCCGACCTACGGCGAGATAAGGATTTTCGGCCTTGAGATGCCGCGCGAGAGAGTCGAGATAATGAAGCGGGTCGGCTACATGCCCGAGGTGCCGATAGCCTACGAGGACATGACGATCTTTGAGTTCCTCATCTACATGGGGCGCCTCTCGGGGATGAAAAAAGAGGACGCCAGGGAGCAGGCAAGGGAGCTGATGCAGTACACGGGCGTGGGGAAGCTCGCCCTCAACAGAATCAGGGAGCTCTCTTCCGGCCAGAAGCAGAGGGTCAGCTTTGCCGCGGCCCTGATGGGTAGTCCGGAGCTCCTCATACTCGACGAGCCGACTGCTAACCTCGACCCGCTTGGAAGGATAGAGTTCATAGGAAAAATCCTGAATCTTGCCAGGCATGGCAAGACGATTTTCGTAAGCTCCCACATAGTCAGTGAGGTCGAGAAGATGTGCAACTACGTCGGAATCATCAACAGAGGGATGATGATAGCGCAGGGGAGGATAAGCGAGCTCGTCAGCATAGAGGAGGACGACTACGACATCGTGACATCGGACAACGAAAAGGCGATGGCTTTCCTGACCGAGAAGCCCTACATCCGCGAGGTCTGGGAAGAGGAGGGAATGATACGGGTAAAGGTCGGGCCCCGCTTTTTGGAGGAATTCTTCCTGGCCTTCCCGAAGTACCTGGTGGCGAACGGAATAAGACTCAAGCTGTTCAGGCCGCACACCAGCCCGCTTGAGAGGATACTCATGGAGAAGTTCGGCATGGGTGAGGAGGAATGACTAAGGCCATGATAGGCGTCCTGTACTCAAACGAGGTCCTTAGGCTCATCCGCTCAAGGAAGCTGAAGGTCATGCTTGCCCTCATGTTCCTGCCGGTTCTTGTGTACTTCTTCAGCCACGAGTCAATAACGGAGTACAGCACCAAGGCATTCCAGATTTCCCTGCAGGTCACCTTCTCAAACTACATGGTCAGCTTCTGGGCGAGCGTCATCGGGCAGCTCATGGTGATAATCCTGATGAGCGAGCTCCTCGCGAGCGAGATCGACAGGGGCACTATGAGGCTCCTCCTGACGAAGCCGATAAGGAAGAGTGAAATCCTGTTTGGCAAGTTCTTCGCAGGAATGACGGGACTGGCGGTGATATTCGGGGTCCCCTATCTCATCCTGCACGTCTACATGGTGCTCCTGTACAAGAGGGGGTTCGGCGGCTTTACTGCAACAATTGGCGATGTCCTCTTCGCCCTAGGCGTTACGCTGCTCGTCCTCGGCACGCTCGGGGCTTTTTCGATGTTCCTTTCGGTGATGCTCTCGCGTCCGCTGTATGCCTCGCTGGCAAGCTTTGGAGTCATCTTCGTCGCCCAGTTCATACTGCCGCAGCTGCCCTTCTTTGACGACCCGGAGAGGTTCACCCTCAACTACCAGCTCGGCGTCCTGCTGAAGAAGGGCTTCACGCTCCACACGGGCCTCGATGCCTACAAGGGCGACCCCACTACCAGCGCCTTGTTCTTCGGTGCGGTCATGCTCCTGAGCCTGATATTCGCGCTGATAGGCCTTTACAGAAGGGAGTATGGGGGATGAAAATGAGAGCTCTGAAACTGCTTATGCTCACCTTCCTGCTCACGGCGTTTGCTGGGAGTGTCCTTGCCGAGTCCGTGGAGCTGGGTTTGGATGAGGTTCTGCTCGTCGATGGGCAGGTGGTTACCTTTGACACGGTGAATCAGGGGAGTCTGGTTTTCCTCAGAATCGAGGCCGGAAATCGGACCTACTCGCCCGTTCTTAAATTCGGGGAGAACATCACGGTGGACGGGGTAACGTACACCGTCGGCAGCTTTGACAGTTATACCGGGAAGCTCAGGCTCCACATTTCGGGGAACTACTCCCGTGTTAGGGTTCTCAAAAAGCACGACTTCGATGTGGAGCTCGTTGAGGCCTTCAACACCTATGTGAAGCTGAGAATCATAAACACCGGCTTTTATAGGCTCAACGGGACGCTGCAGTTCTATTCCCAGGGAGTCCTCCTGAAGGAAGTCCCGGTTGACCTTGAAAAGGACGGCTCGACGGTTCTGAAGGTCCGCCCCCTCGGCTCCTCTTTGACCCTGAGCGTGAAGGAACTGGGGATCTCAAAGACGCTCTTTCTGGGAGAGCTTAAAGAGCAGGTCTCCATCGAGGGGATATGGAACAACGGCACAATCGTCGTCGGCCTGCTCAACCGAGGAGACCCCGTCAATGCGACGGTAAAGCTCCTCTACAGCGGGCTGACGCTGGAGTCCAAAAAGGTTGAGCTGAAGCACGGTGAGAACGAGGTTTCCTTCTCCTCGGAGGTCAATCAGGGAACCCTCGTCGTCGACTATGGTGCGATTGCACAGGAGAGCTTCTACTTCAGGCCGGCTGAGTTAGTCCTTGAGGACATCGAGAAGAACGGGAGCACGCTGAAGGTAACGCTGAAGAACACGGGTGAGGTGACCTTCAGGGGCCATGTCAGCGTCCTTCAGAACTCCGTCATAGTGGGACGGCCCCTCTCGGTGGAGGTCACGATTGAACCTGGGGAATCCGAAGAGGTGACCTTTGAAGTTCCGGAGGATTCCGCTTATCTGACCATCATGGCCACCTCCGGGGCCGGAACGTTCTCGTTCCCGGTGGAGGTAGAAGAGAAGACCGTCAGGGGGGAAGCCGTTTCGGAAAGCATCAGGGTCCCCCTGGGCGGGCATGGCACCTACATCCTGATCCTGAAGGGCTCCGGCAGGGTGGAGCTGGGCCTTGAAGGACTTCCGGAGGCAATCGGCTACGCCTTCTATAGCGGCGAGAGCGAGGTCAACACCATCAACGTCGATGGAACCTCCCAAGTAACCCTGCTCCTCACGATCCCTTCGATACCAAGGGGTTTCTCCGTAGGGGAGCCGCTCAGGTTCAACGTCACCATCTCAAGGGGTGAGGGGCAGGTTCAGAAGATACCGCTGGAGCTTGAGGTTTACGGACTTGGAGTCCTGCCGGTTTACGGGGACAACTGGCTGGCCAAGATGAACTACACCGCAAAAACCCACTTCGTTGGCATGCCCTACAGCTTCTTCGGCAGGGGGCTGACCCCGCCGATGGCCTTCGAGGAGTGGCCCGGAGAAAAGATAGCGATAGCTTACGGCCGGTACGTCCGCGAGGGGGCCGACCTGACTATCCACGTCCTCTCACCGTCGGGGGAGATCCTCCACTCGTCGGAGCAGCAGAAGGGGCGGCCGGATTACGTGGTGTTCAACGAGTCGAAGTTCATGCTGATGCTCGAGGGGGACCAGTTCAGCGGGGTTCTCCTCGTCGCCGACTACCTGCCCGGGCCCGAGAACCTTACGTTTGAGCTGGGGCAGAAGGACTTTGGAACCGGGATAAGGACGTTCATCATCAACGCAACGGGGATGAGGGGGCAGAAGCTCAGGCTCAACGTGCGCTCTGACAGAGCCGTCGAGGTGAGGGTCTATTACTTCACCCTTAACAAGGAAAAAGAGGACTTCGACCCGCTCTCATCTGACTTCAGGGGTGTCTTCAGGGGCAGGGGAACTTCAGTCGAGGGAAGCGTGAACGTGAGGTCTTACGAGGACTTCATAGCGGTCTCGATAATCGGAACCGGCAACGTCTCCGTTGGCATGGAGACCGAGAAGGTCGCCCTTCAGGTCGGCGGGCTGAGCAAGTACACGGGCTACCTTATCATCGCGGGACTGCTGGCCCTGTTGGGGGCGGTTATCTATCTGGAGGGGCGGCTTGAGTGATGGACATTTTATCCATTATCAAGCCCCACCTTTCACTATGTAAAAGCTTTTTATAGTCGCCTGTCAAAATAAGGGCAGGTGGTACGGATGACGTTCGATAAGGAGAAGCTCAAGGCCATAAAGCAGGCCGAGGGGGAGTGGGAGGAAAACGTTGTTAAGCCCCTCATCGCGAAGAGGCCTGAAAGAAAAGAGAAGTTTATGACGGACGACGGCTTTGAAATAAAGCGCGTTTACACCCCCGCTGACCTCGGCGAGGACTGGGACTACCTCGAGAAGCTCGGTTTCCCTGGTGAATACCCCTTCACGAGGGGCGTTTATGCAACCATGTATCGCGGCCGTTTCTGGACCATGAGACAGTACGCAGGTTTTGGAACGGCTGAGGAGAGCAACAAGCGCTATAAGTATCTCCTCAGCCAGGGACAGACGGGTTTGAGCGTCGCCTTTGACCTGCCGACTCAGATAGGCTACGACTCCGACCACCCGATGAGCGAGGGTGAGGTCGGAAAGGTCGGTGTTGCCATAGACTCCCTCTGGGACATGCGCATACTCTTCGATGGAATCCCTCTCGATAAGGTCTCGACCTCGATGACGATTAACTCAACCGCCGCTAACCTTCTTGCCATGTACATTCTGGTTGCAGAGGAGCAGGGCGTTAAGCCTGAACAGCTCCGCGGAACTGTTCAGAACGATATTCTGAAGGAGTACATCGCTCGCGGTACCTACATCTTCCCGCCGCAGCCGAGCATGAGGCTCACCACCGATATCATCATGTACTGCGCTGAGCACGTGCCGAAGTGGAACCCGATAAGCATAAGCGGCTACCACATAAGGGAAGCCGGAGCGAACGCCGTCCAGGAGGTCGCCTTCACCCTCGCCGACGGTATTGAGTACGTTAAGGCTGTCATCGAGCGTGGAATGGACGTCGATAAGTTCGCTGGAAGGCTGAGCTTCTTCTTCAACGCCCACAACAACTTCCTTGAGGAGATAGCCAAATTCAGAGCGGCCAGAAGGCTCTGGGCCTACATAATGAAGGAGTGGTTCAACGCCAAGAACCCGAAGTCAATGCTCCTGCGCTTCCACACCCAGACGGCCGGTTCAACCCTAACCGCCCAGCAGCCCGAGAACAACATCGTTAGGGTCGCGATTCAGGCCCTGGCAGCGGTTCTCGGAGGAACTCAGTCCCTGCACACCAACTCCTACGATGAGGCTCTGAGCCTTCCGACGGAGAAGAGCGTTAGGATAGCCCTCAGAACCCAGCAGATTATTGCCTACGAGAGCGGCGTCGTTGATACTATAGACCCGCTCGGTGGAGCCTACTACATCGAGTGGCTCACCGACCACATCTACGAGGAGGCCCTCAAGTACATCGAGAAGATTGAGAAGATGGGCGGCATGATGCGCGCCATCGAGCGCGGCTACATCCAGAAGGAGATAGCGGAGAGCGCCTACAAGTTCCAGAAGGAGGTCGAGGAGAAGAAGCGCATCATCGTTGGTGTCAACGAGTTCATCGTGGACGAGCCGCTTGACGTCGAGATACTCAAAGTCGATCCGGGCATCAGGGAGAAGCAGATAGAGCGCCTTAAGAAGCTCAGGAGCGAGCGCGACAACAAGAAGGTCGAGGAGACTCTCGACAAGCTCAGGAAAGCGGCAGAAACCGAGGACGAGAACCTCATGCCGTACATCATCGAGGCCCACAGGCACCTCGCGACCCTTGGAGAGGTTACCGACGTCCTGAGAGAGGTCTGGGGCGAGTACAGGGCCCCGCTGATATTCTGATTTCTCAACTTTTCCAAAACTTTTTTAACTCCTCAACGTTGTTAAAACTGGGGAGTGTGATGAAAAGCTCACGTGCCCTTTTGCTGGTGGTCATCATAGGCGCGCTTCTATTCCCCCCAGCTCATGCGGATCCGGCCTCTTCTGGGTACCCTATTCCTGATTACCCAGTCATGATGAGGATAAGCGTTGCCAGCAACGGAAGTCTCGCCCTGTTGGCAATCACGTTCTCCGTCTACGGCAATCCCCCGGAAGGCATGTGTCCCATAGACTCGCCGGATACGTACCTTGCCTGCCGCGAGCTCTCGTTCAGGGGCTACCTCCTCTTCGAGGTAGATGATGGCGTGAAATACATAAACGTAACCTCCGTTCTGTTGCCTCAAAACTTCACTGCATTCTCACCTGCTCCGATAGGAAGGAAGTGGTTCCTCGCGGGAATTCGGTCGGAGTATTACCCGTGCCACTTCGGGGACTGTTTCAATGCAAGCTACACCGTGATGGAGTACTTTCCTTCTGAGGGAAGGATAGGAGAGCCTGTTGCCGTCCCAAACCTGACAGCCGAGACCCTCTTTAATTTTCCACGCCTCCTTTCTTCACGGGCCACCCTTTCAAACGGCTCCCTGCTCTTCTACTTTCCCTACGCTAACGAAACCTACACCGTACCGCTCGACACCTTTAGTCCATACCTTGAACTCCTGAACTTCAGCGACTCAAAGGGCCTCGATGTGGAGGGCTTTCTGAAACTCCTCAGGGCGGTTCCGCTAAGGGACGGCTTCTTGGTTTACCTTCCAACCTATGGGCTGGTGCCGTACGCAGATGCACCACACATGGAGAGGGAATACCTCCTAATTCGGAATGAGTCCAGCCTTTACATATCCTACCTCTGGGTTGGCCACACTGGTTTTGTGACGTTCCCAAGCAACATGACCAACGTTCCCCTCACGGAAGAACTCTTTCCCCCGGTTTTCTACTACCACGACGGCGAGCTGAAGCCAATTCTGGAATTTTCGCTTGAGCATTACAACTGGTCTCCATATGGGTCAGTGGGAAAGTTCATCCGTACACACATTGCCCTAAAACTGCCCCCAGAAACAAGGGCAAAAGCCGGCGGAAAGTCCTCAATGCCTGGAGTGAATATACCTACGGAAGGAAGGGCCTATCTCTCCGTTCTCCAGTCCATGCCCCATTATTCCCCTGAAAACCTGACGTTCATTGACTTCTGCGTGAACCTCAGGGACTGCCTCCATGCTGAGCTGAGGGGTGATTCTCTCACGTACCTAAAGCTTCCGTTTCCGGGTCTCTTCCAGTATTCGAACGGCTCCTGGTTCTACCGTTCCATGTCCCGAAGAGAGTGCCTGAACCTCTGCGCCCGCTGGTGGTCCCCCCGGTACAACGGCACCTACATCTACAATCCCATCAAGAGGGAGCTGAGCTCAATGATCCCCGTGAACTCCCCAGGCTCATCGAAAGAGCGGGGATGGTACCACATTTATAGTGCAAACAAGGCAGGGGTAAGATTTCTGGATTACAATTTCACCTTCCACGACGTTCCTCTGGAAAAGCTGTCGGAATGTGTTCCAAGTGCCGAAGCGGCGAGGATGTTGAAGGGAATAGAAGTAGGAAACGGAGTTCTCCTTTACTATCCTGTTTACACCACAGGTGTAGCACTTGAGGGAAGCGAAAGCGCCGGGCTGTGGGGTGCGTACGATAGATACGTCAGAGTTTCGCTCAACGAAACCTGCATCCTCTTCTACTACTCAGAAGATACCGTAAAATTCGCCTTAAAACCCAGTACCGCCATAGTCGAAGTTCCCGTTGGGGAGTGGGAGATGAAGCTGAGCCTTCCCTATCTCGACCTGAGTAAGAGCGCCAGCGTCTCCGTAAAATATCCCGGCAACGAAAAGAGGGAAGAGAGCAAGATATGCGGGCCGGGTCTTCTGGTGGGATTGCCGCTCCTTCCACTTCTCACGAGAAAGAGACGTTAGTCAATAAGCCACTTCAGAAAACCTTAAAACCCCACGAAAAAGCTTAAAAAAGGATAGGTTAAGCAACGTTAGACATCACGATAACCTCAGGAGGGATTATGAATGGCGAGAAACAAGCCGCTTGCAAAGAAGCTCCGTCTTGCTAAGGCCGCCAAGCAGAACAGGCGTGTTCCGGTCTGGGTCATCGTTAAGACCAACAGGAAGGTCATGACACACCCGAAGAGAAGGATGTGGAGAAGGACCAAGCTTAAGGAGTGAGGTGGTGTAAATGCCGATTAAGCCGGGAGACGAGGTCATATTCACCGTTCCGATCAGGAAGGTTAAGAAGAGGGTCCCGCGCTGGAAGAGGGCCCCAAGGGCAGCTAAGTTCGTTAGGGAGTGGGTAGCGAGGCACGCCAAGGCCGAGGAGGTCATCATCGCCCCCGAGGTCAACGAGAAGATCTGGGAGCGCGGAGCGGAGAAGCCACCCAACAAGCTCCGCATCAAGGTCAAGGTCGAGGAGAAGGACGGCGTTAGGGTCGCCTTCGTGAACCTCGCCCAGTGAGTCCCTTTCCCTTTTAATTCATAAAAGAGGTGACGAGATGCACATCGAAAAGCTCGATTTTGAGAACTCTCCGTATCTCGGCGTCTACGGTGTTGCGACCGATAGGGTAGTCCTGATTAGGGAGGGCCTCGGAGAGAAGAAGCTCGAAGTGCTTAGAGAGGTCCTCAAGGTTCCGCTCATCGAGACCAGCATAATGAAGTCAAGGATTATCGGAATATTTGCCGTTGGCAACTCCAACGCCATAGTGGTTCCCTACTACGTCTGGGATTCGGAGCTTGAGCACATCCAGAACGAGCTCAAGGAGCACGGCATAGACATGATTATAGAACCCTTCCAGAGCACTCTGACTGCCTTTGGAAACCTCATCCTGGTCAACGACAGGGCCGCGTTGGTCAGTGCGAAGTTTACCAGGGAAGATGCCAAGAAGCTGGAGGACATCCTCGGCGTCGAGGTCGAGAGGGGAATTATAGGTGACTACCACGCGGTTGGCAGTGTTGGTGTCGTCACCAACAGGGGCGGCCTCGTCCATCCAGAGGCAACCGATGAAGAGCTTGAGTGGCTCCGCGACCTGTTCAAGGTTGATATATACGTCGGAACCGCCAACATGGGCGTTCCATTCGTCGGTTCATGCATGCTGGCGAACTCTCACGGTGTCGTGGTTGGACACCTCACCACTGGACCCGAGATAGTTAAGATTGAAGAGGCTTTGGGATTCCTCGACTAAGGGAGGTGTGATGAATGGACGTTAAGGTCTTCCGCGTTAAGGGTGTGTTCGAGAGGCTCGGAAAGAAGCAGCCGTTCACCAAGGAGTACAGGGCTTTAAAGCCGGAGCACGTTGCCGAGCTCGTCTACTCGGAGATAGGCAGCAAGCACAGGGTTCCCAGGTCCAAGATATGGATCGAAAGCATCGAGGAAATAAAGCCAGAAGAGGCCGAGGACCCAGTCGTCAGGAAGCTCAGCCTCGAGCTCTGATTTCCTTTTATCTCGTTTCTTCGGTCTTCCAGCCCAGAACCCTTGACTGATAGTGCCTCTTGGGAAAAATCTCCAGAGGATCTATTCCCTTCTCCCTGAGCAAATACCTGAGCTCGACTTCGTAGTCGGCCTTTTGGAGTTCCTCGCTCTCCCTGATTTCAACGATGAACAGCATCTCGGTGAGCTCTCTTATCGTCTTGTAGCCCAGACCGAGAAGCGGGCGGATGTAGGCGACGTTAAACCGATCCTCCAGCGAGCGGGTCTTGGGCAGGTCGAGGAATGGAACCCTGTCGTCCCTCCTGGTGCCGTCACTAACCCGGTCGGCAATCTCTGCCACAGCCTCCAGGGCCTTCTCATGGATGAACTGGATGGCGTTGTTTGGATGGCCGTCCCTTATACACATCTCCGCGGCCTTTTCCAGCGTATCCCTTGGCAAGTAGAGCACCTGATGCTCAAAGCCAAGCCTTTCGGCGGTTTCCTTGGCATGGCGCCAGTTGTCGAGCAGACCGAAGCTAATCGTTACAAGCTTTACGTCGTAACCCATTCTCTCCAAAATCCACGCGGCCAAGCTTGAGTCTTTTCCGCCGGAGTAGAGGTGGTAGACTTCCATGCCATCACCCCTTAGGCAACCTTTAAAAGCCAAACTTTTATAAAGCCTTCAGCCGGAGGGCGAGAGGTTGCGAGAGGTGGGAGAGATGGAGAAACGCTTACCCGGAAAAGTGAGGCGAGCCATTCGCGCTAAATATTACGATATCGAGCCCAAAGCTTGGATAGGCAAGAGAGGGTTGGATGAAGGTGTCATCAGCGAGATAAACACCCAGCTCGAGAAGGACGGTATACTCAAGGTCGAGATCCGGAAGGGCGCACTTATCAGTACCGGTATGGAGAGGAGAGAGCTTGCAGAGAAGGTGGCCGAACTCACCGACAGCGAGCTCATCGAAGTCAGGGGCAAAAGGTTTATATTGTTCAAGCCGAGAGAGGGGTGGGAAAAGTATTTAAGGAAGCTCCAGAGAAAGGAGCTTTCGAAGGAAAAGCGGGAAGAGAAGCCCGTTAAGAAAGTCAAGCTCGACATCGCTCAATTCAGGAGGAAATTCAAGAAGGGGAGGGATTGAAGGATGGCTACGGTTTATGACGTTCCCGGTGATTTGCTCGTTGAGAGGGTTGCCCAGAAGCTCAAGGAGATAGAGGCCATAAAGCCGCCCGAGTGGGCCCCGTTCGTCAAGACCGGCAGACACAAGGAGCGCCTTCCGGAGCAGGATGACTGGTGGTACTACAGGGTTGCTTCAGTCTTCAGGAAGGTATACATCGACGGGCCGGTCGGAATCGAGAGGCTCAGGACCTGGTACGGCGGCAGGAAGAACCGCGGCCACGCCCCGGAGCACTTCTACAAGGCCAGTGGAAGCATCATCAGGAAGGCCCTCCAGCAGCTCGAGCAGGCTGGCTTCATCCAGAAGGTTCCGGGCGAGGGAAGGGTCGTTACCCCACAGGGACAGAGCTTCCTCGACAAGATCGCTACCGAGCTCAAGAAGGAGCTTGAGGAGCAGATTCCGGAGCTCAAGAAGTACTGAGCTCGCCTCTTCTACTTTCCTTCCAATAGAGAACCTTTTTAACCTTCCCGCGCAGTTTGAACTGGAGGTGAGAGAATGGCCGAGGACATAGAGGAGATTAGAAAGAGGAAGCTCCTCGAACTGCAGAAGAGGTACCTTGAACAGCAGAAGGCCCAGGAGGAGGCTATAAGGCAGGAGATGGAGCTTGAGGCTCAGCTTAATGCCATAATGAGGCACATACTTACCCCCGAGGCGAGGGAGAGGCTTGGAAGGGTCAAGCTGGTAAGGCCCGAGCTGGCCCGCCAAGTGGAGCTCGTTCTCGTCCAGCTGTATCAGGCTGGACAGATACGCGAGCCAATAGACGACGCCAAGCTGAAGAGAATCCTTGCCCAGGTGGATGCAAGAACAAGAAAAGACTACAGGATTAAGTGGTGAGCTTGGAAGGTGCCCCCATGGACGTTAAGGAGATAATCAGGATACTCGACGAAAAGGGAGAGGTCAGTCTGGAAACCTGGAAGGCCGTTTCCGTTAAGAAGAATGGGGATGGGACAGTTGATATTCTTTACAAGAATCTCCATGTGGGCACTGATGACGATCCAGTCTTTCTATGGATTTATGCGAACGTTGTGGAGGATGACTGGGACGTCAGGGTCTTGGAGAGGATTACGTTCAAGCGGGAAGACTTGGCATGGCTTCTCCGCTATGTTGCCAAGAAAAAAGGCGAAGGTTTATAAACACTTTATAAAAAAGCCGCCCCAGTGGGGGTGTTGGAGTGAGCAAGCGTAGGGTCTGCCCGGTCTGCGGTTCGATGGAGTTCATCTACGACCCGGGTAGGGGCGAGGTCATTTGTAAGGTTTGCGGTTACGTTATTGAGGAAAACGTCATCGATATGGGTCCAGAGTGGCGCGCTTTTGATGCATCTCAGAGGGAGAAGAGGGCTCGCGTCGGTGCTCCCGAGAGCATTCTCCTCCACGATAAAGGCCTTTCCACTGACATAGGTGTCGACAGGAACCTCTCGGGTCTTATGCGTGAGAAGATGTACCGCCTGAGGAAGTGGCAGTCCAGGCTGAGGGTTAGCGACGCTGCCGAGCGTAACTTGGCTTTTGCCCTGAGTGAGCTCGACAGGATAGCCTCCCAGCTTAAACTTCCAAGACATGTCGAGGAGGAGGCCGCAAGACTCTACCGTGAGGCAGTGAGAAAGGGTCTCATAAGGGGCCGCTCGATTGAGAGCGTTATAGCAGCGTGTGTTTACGCCGCCTGCAGGTTGCTTAAGGTCCCCAGGACGCTCGACGAGATAGCGGACATCTCCCGCGTCGACAAGAAGGAGATAGGCAGGAGCTTCCGTTTTATAGCGAGGAACCTCAACTTGACACCTAAAAAGCTCTTTGTCAAGCCCACTGACTACGTTAACAAGTTCGCCGATGAACTGGGTCTGAGCGAGAGGGTCAGGAGGAGGGCCATAGCCATACTCGAGGAGGCCTATGATAGGGGCCTCACGAGCGGAAAGAGCCCTGCTGGACTGGTCGCGGCGGCGCTATATATCGCTGGCCTGCTAGAGGATGAGAAGAGAACCCAGAGGGAAGTGGCCGAAGTAGCCCGCGTTACGGAGGTCACCGTTAGGAACCGCTACAAGGAGCTCGTCGAGAAGCTGAACCTGAAGATTCCGGTTTGATTTATGGTAATTAAATTGGGAGGAGTCACCTCCTCCCGAACCAGCTCTCGAGCGTGGACTGCTTCCCCGCTTTTATTGCCTTTTTCAGTCTCTCTAAGCCGTTCTTAACGCGCTCCTCGCTGAAGTCGTGCTCGTCGCAGAGGAACTTTAAGATGCCCTCCTCGTCGGGCATCCTCCACTCTAACTTGAACTCGTCGGTAACAGGCGGATTGAGGAAGAACTCCTTTATTGCGTAGAGGTCAATCTCGCTTTCCTTCTGGTACGTCTTGAGCGGATCTTTGGTGCGTTTGACTATAGTCAGGGCTTTTTTGGGTCCTATGCCCTTGATTCCGCCCGGATTGTAGTCGGTTCCGACTAGGATTGCCATCTCAATCAGCTTTTCCCTGTCGATGCCAAGCTCCTTCAAGACCTCCTCAAGAACGATGAGTTCGGGCGTGACCTCCACGTAAACGTTTTTCCCGGGGAGCTTTCTCCTTCCTGTTATTGTGAGGTTCCTCACGAGCTTGGGCGCACCGAAGAGGAGAGAATCGTAGTCCTGACTAGCGGAGGCGTAGACCTTCTTCTTCGCCGCCATGTAGGCCGCTTGAGCTTCGCCTTCGCTTGGGGCCTGAACTACTGGGATGCCCATCAGTTCGAGAAGCTTCTTGGCGTCGTTTATCAACCCCTCATTGACGCGCGTTGCCCTCTGGGCGTACTTCTTGGCCTCTTCAAGGTCGCCCCTCTCAAGGGCCTCGTGCCACTTCTCCTCTGCCTCTTCTCTCGCTTCCCTTCTCTTCTCGAGCTCCTTCCTTTTGAAGTCCGGTGGCTTTCCGTCGAAGACGTAGGCAGGCTTTATCCCCGCTTCCATGAGGTTTATCGTGCGGTAGAAGAGTCCCGACAGGTGGGAGGTTATTCTGCCCTGGGAATCCATCAGCGGGGTCCCATCCCTCTGGCGAATGGTTGAGAGGAACTGGTAAATCGCGTTGAGGGCATCGATGGCTACCTTTCTCCCGTAGAGGTTCTCCAGCTCGATTTCTTTCCTTGGAAGGAGCTCACCGATCTGTACTCCCATTAGTCCTCACCTACCTTGGTGTAGAGATAGCCCAAAACGAACAGCAGGGCTGCTATGGATAATAGCTTAAACGAATCCATGTGCTCGAAATCTGACGCCACGATGAGCTTCTGAATCAGGGCCACTATACCGACCTCGAGGATGTGGGTTAGACTCACACGGTGCTGTCTGAGGTAGATTATGAGGATGCGGTAGGTCTCTATCAGGATTATGGTGACCAGAACGTTGGCTATCAGAAGCTTCGGTTCGGTCGCCCTATAGGTCAGCTTGAAGTTGAGGTATATGGAGTACACGGTGAGGTACAGTATGAAAAAGAGGAACATCATCACCACGAAGTCGAAGCTAATCTCCAGCACCTTTCTGAAGAGCTTGTGCACCTGTGTGTACTGGGCCGTCTTCTCGTTTTCAATCCTCGTCATCTTCATCAGCCTACCGTAGGTTCATCACCGCTCAGGTGAGGGGAAGGATCATCATCACTCGGAAGTTTGGGTGGCAGATTTTAAATGCTTTTTTTCTAAAGGTTGGAAACCAAGGGTTCCTTTGACGGATGCCGATTCGGTTATCGTCAAAACGTGAAGAGAAAAGTTATAACTTGTTTTACTGACGTGAAAACTGTAAATATCACCAGGGGTGAAGGAGATGAGTTTGGAGGCACTTTTCAGACCAAAAAGCATCGCCGTCATTGGGGCCTCGGAGAAGCCGGGCAAGATAGGATACGCAATTATGAAGAACCTCGTTGAGTACGGCTACGAGGGCAAAATCTACCCGGTTAACGTCAAGGGCGTTGAAATCGAGATAAATGGCAGGAAGTTCAAGTCATACAAGAGCATCCTCGATATTCCTGATGACGTCGATATGGCTGTCGTAGTTGTTCCCGCCAAGTTTGTCCCGCAGGTCGTCGAGGAGTGCGGCAAGAAGGGCGTTAAAGTTCTCCCCATCATAAGCTCTGGCTTCGGCGAGCTCGGCGAGGAGGGCAAGAAGATCGAGAGGCAGCTCGTGGAGATCGCCAACAAGTACGGCATGAGAATCCTTGGCCCGAACATCTTCGGCGTCGTCTACACTCCAGCCAAGATGAACGCCACCTTTGGCCCAACCGACGTCATGCCAGGTAACCTCGCCCTCATCAGCCAGAGCGGTGCCCTTGGAATAGCCCTCATGGGCTGGACCATCCTCGAGAAGGTCGGCCTTTCAGCGGTTGTCAGCGTTGGAAACAAGAGCGACATCGACGACGCCGACCTGCTTGAGTTCTTCAAGACCGACGACAACACCAAGGCTATACTCATCTACATGGAGGGCGTCAAGGACGGAAGGCGCTTCATGGAGGTTGCCAAGGAGGTCAGCATGGAGAAGCCGATTATCATCATCAAGGCCGGAAGGAGCGAGCGCGGTGCTAAAGCTGCAGCTTCCCACACTGGCTCGCTCGCCGGTGCCGACAAGATATACGAGGCCGCCTTCAAGCAGAGCGGTGTTCTGAGGGCCTTAACCATCGGCGAGGCCTTCGACTGGGCGAGAACGCTGAGCAACCTGCCCGAGCCAGAGGGCGAGAACCTCGTCATACTCACCAACGGCGGTGGAATTGGAGTTATGGCCACCGACGCCGCTGAGGAAGAGGGTCTGCACCTCTACGACAACCTGGAAGACCTGAAGGTCTTCGCCAACCACATGCCGCCCTTCGGTTCCTACAAGAACCCGGTTGACCTCACCGGTATGGCCGGCGCGGAGGCCTACGAGGGTGCCATAAGGGACGCCCTGGCGAACCCGAACATGCACAGCATTGCTGTGCTCTACTGCCAGACGGCCGTGCTTGACCCGAGGGATCTCGCCAAGATAGTCATCCGCGAGTACAACGAGAGCGGCAGGAAGAAGCCACTCGTCGTTGCCATCGTCGGCGGCATAGAGGCCAAGGAAGCCATAGACATGCTCAACGAGGAGGGCATTCCAGCCTACCCAGAGCCGGAGAGGGCGATAAAGGCCCTCGCTGCCCTCTACCGCTGGAGCCGCTGGAAGAAGATACAGAAGGAGGAGTGAGCCCCTTCTACCTTATATTTTTGGGTTTTGCCATCATGGCTTTCTCTGGGCCTTTTATGGATTTTAGCTTTGTCATAATGGTTCTTTGACTTAATGTTCTTGGCTTCAGGCGTGTGCCTAGGTTTTTAATATCCTTCTGTGAACATTGGATGGGGAACGCTATGCTCATCGCCTTAATAAGCGACGTTCACTCCAACTGGGAGGCTCTCCAGGCGGTGTGGGATGAGGTTAAAGATGCCGACGTAATCCTCTGCATGGGCGACCTGGTCGGCTACGGGGCCTCACCAAACGAGGTGGTGGAGTTCTTCAGGGAGCAGATGGAGCGGAGAAAAATCCTCTGCGTCCGTGGAAACCACGACAACGCGATAGCCTTTGGCACCGAGTGGGGCTTCAACCCCTACGCGAGACAGGCCGTCAGGTGGCACCAGCGCGTCATGAGCACCGAGAACCTCGAGTTCTTGAGGAAACTGCCCGTAAGGCAACTGTTCATCGACGAGGTCGGGAGGAGCTGCCTCTTAATCCACGGCTCGCCGAGGGCACCGCTTGATGAGTACCTCTTTCCCTGGCTTCCCGATAGCGAGTTTAGGGCCGTTCTGAGCTACGTTAAGCAGGACGACCTTCTCGTCGGCCACACGCACGTTCCAATGCTCAAGGAGATGGCCGGCAGGAGGATAATCAATCCCGGCAGCGTCGGCCAGCCGAGGGACGGCGACTGGAGGGCGAGCTACGCCATCATAGACGCTGATACCCAAAAAATTGAGTTCCATCGTGTAGAATATGACGTTCAGGAAGCGGCCAGGAAGATAATCGAAGCTGATCTTCCGAGGTTTTTGGCGGAAAGGCTCTACGATGGGTATTAAAAGGGAGGAGAATCACTCCTCGGTTGCTTCGGTCTCATTTACTGGGCCGATCCTCCTGAGCTTGGACTTGACGGCGAGCTTGCTGGAGTCTATGATAATAACCTCGCCGATGCTCTTGACGGCGCTTATCGGAATGAGCAGAAGCCCCTCGTGATCCGTAACAAACTCGCTCGTGTCGAGGTCCTCGTCGGGCTCGGCCACGATAACGAGAATATCGCCGGTTTCCTCATCGAAGCTAAGGTCGTAAACCCAGCCGAGCCTTATTCCTGTGTCGGTTATCAGCTCGACGTCCCTAAGCTTGGAAGCCATTATCTTGACCATCTCCTCCACCCCTCGGTTTAATCGTGTAAACGATTGGACACCAACGTATAAAACTTTTTCCAAAATGGAAATGAAAATCAGAAGGTGAAGTAGTCCATCTTCTCCGCTTTTTCCTTCTGGGTCTTCCTGGTCTCCTCGAAGTTTCTGTAGTACTCTATCATGTAGGGCGTTATGCTCGGCCTGACCGTCTTCAGTGCCTCCTCGAAGTCCCTCTTTGACACCTTCAGCTGCTCGAGGAACTCTTCACTCTGCTCCTCCACGACTTCCCTCGGAAGCTTGGACATTATCCTGCGCATCGCTATAAGCGCCGCCTCCCTCACGAGGGCTTCCAGGTCGGCACCGCTGTAGCCTTCGGTCCTCTTTGCCAGCTCTTTGAGGTTGACATCCCCTGCGAGGGGAACACGCCTGGTGTGGACTTTGAGTATCTCCAGTCTGGCCTTCTCGTCCGGCGCTGGGACGAGTATCATCCTGTCGAACCTTCCTGGCCTGAGCAGGGCTGGATCGAGAATGTCCGGCCTGTTGGTAGCCGCTATGACCACTACACCGCTGTTCTTCTCGATTCCGTCCATCTCTGTCAGGAGCTGGTTGATCAGCCTGTCCGTAACGCGGTTCATGTCGCTGCCCCTTGCTGGCGCTATTGCATCAATCTCGTCGATAAATATGACAGTCGGGGCGGCCTGTCTAGCTTTGCGGAAGATTTCCCTTACGCGCTTCTCGCTCTCACCGACCCATTTTGAGAGAACCTCTGGCCCACGGATGCCTATAAAATTGGCTTCACTCTCCGTAGCGACGGCCTTGGCGAGGAGGGTCTTACCCGTTCCGGGCGGACCGTAGAGCAGTATGCCCCTCGGTGGGTCGATTCCGAGCCTCTGGAAGGCTTTTGGGTACTTGAGCGGCCACTCGACGGCTTCACGGAGTTTCTGCTTGACCTCCTCCAAGCCTCCGACATCTTCCCAGCGGACGTTGGGCATCTCGATGAGGACTTCCCTCAGCGCCGAGGGATCCACCATCTTCAGAGCCTCGTAAAAGTCAGCTTTCTTGACGCGCAGCTCCTGAAGAACATCGGGCGGAATCCTTTCCTGCTCGGGGCTTATCTTGCCCTCCTTGATGAGCCTCCTGAGGACGACCATCGCTGCCTCTCTCGCCAGCGCTGCCAGATCGGCTCCAACAAAGCCGTGGGTCTTCTCAGCCAGCTCATCAAGCATCTTGTCGATGAGCCTCAGCCTGACCTCCGCGTAGATCTCTCCGTCGCCCTTTAGGATTTCCTTGACTTCCTCCTCGCTCTTGGCATTTTCAACCTTTTCCATTATCTTCTTGAGCCTCTCCTCCTCGAAAGTCTCCTTCCTCAGGAGCTCTCTCAAGACCTTGAGAACGGTCTGCTTGTCGTAGTCCGGCTCAAGCGGCATTCCTCTGGTGTGTATCTGGAGTATCTCCTTCCTGCCCTTCTTGTCTGGAACCCCCACCTCTATCTCTCTGTCGAACCTTCCCGGCCTCCTCAGGGCTGGATCAAGGGCGTCTGGTCTGTTGGTAGCCGCTATGACGATGACCTTTCCGCGGCCTTTCAAGCCGTCCATAAGGGTAAGCAGCTGCGAGACGACCCTCTTCTCAACTTCTCCAACAACCTCTTCCCTTTTGGGTGCAATAGCATCGATTTCGTCGATGAAAATTATGCTTGGTGCGTTCTCCTCCGCGTCTTTAAATATCTCCCTTAAGCGCTCTTCACTCTCACCGTAGAATTTGCTCATTATCTCTGGCCCGTTGATTGCTATGAAGTGAGCGTTCGCCTCGTTGGCGACGGCTTTAGCGAGGAGCGTCTTTCCAGTTCCAGGCGGACCGTAAAGGAGCACACCCTTCGGGGGGTCTATTCCAAGGCGCTCGAAGAGCTCTGGGTGTTTGAGCGGAAGCTCGACCATCTCACGAATCTTTTGAATCGCATCGCTGAGACCGCCTATGTCCTCGTAGGTTACCTCCGGGATGGTCTCCTCACGGACTTCAACTGCCTGCGGAAGAACCTCAACCTCTGTGTTGTAGGTTATCTGGACTATGCCCTTGGGGTTGGTGTTGACGACGACGAATTTCAGCTCACCGAAGCCGAGGGGCATGGCCTCAAAAAGCCCCCTGAGTAACTCATCGAAGGGCGATCCAGTATAGTAACCCGTCTCGCTCCGCCCGCTGGCGACGATGAGGTCTCCCTTGACGACTGGCCTGCCTAGGAGGTTCTGCTTGACCATATCACCGGGTATCTGGATGAAAACTCCCTTCTGGGCTGGAGCAAGGACGACTTTCTTGGCCTCCTGAACCTCCGCCCTTGCAACGGTGACGTAGTCTCCTATGCTTACCCCGGCGTTCCTCCTTATGTAGCCGTCCATCCTTATGATGTCCAGGTTTCTGTCGTCGGGGTGAGGGTTTGCCACTATCGCAGCCGTTGAGCGTTCTCCAATCAGCTCGACGATGTCGCCCGGCTCAACCCCGAGCTGGCGCTGGTATTTTCTATCAAAGCGTACGATGCCCCTTCCGACGTCCCTCTTGAGAGCTTCCGCCACGCGGAGCTTTATTTTCTCATACCTCTCCTCATCCTTACCGAAGATCATCTTGATCTCCTCCCTTTCTGCTTTTCAATGGCCTCCTCCAAAGTCAGGTTTCCAAGTGCAACTTCACGGGCCAGCTTGGATGAGATGGTTATCGTTCCACTTAACTCGCGGCTCCGCCGTTTTATATCTTCAATCTCACGTTTGGTTGGCTCCTTGACTTCTATGAGCTCACCTATCGGAACCTGTCGGCCATCGCGTAGGCCTATGTTTATGGCTGCCACGATATCTTGCACCTGCGAAACCTCTATTCCGCCCACCTTTGGCGTTGTCCTCGACTCGTTCACCACGATGACTGGATAATCGTAGCCGAGCAGATCTCCAAGCGCCTTCAACATCAGTATCCTCTGCCTCTTTGCGCCGTGCCCGATTTTGATTTTAGCTGCTGGGTACTTCTCGAGCAGATCGAGGATTATCCCGACGTCGCGCGGGCTCTTCAGGTGGTGAACCTCTACCACGCGGTTGTCCGCAACGACACTAAGGCCGGGTCTCTCCCCGGGGTCTATGGCAATGTAGACCTTTTTAAAACGCTCCCTTCCTTCAAGCTTTGCGAGCAGCTCGTCGATGAAGTTCTCGTTCCTGACTATGACTTTAACGGGGAAGTCGATTTTATCGTAATCCTTTTCGCTAGTCAGCACGACCTCAACGTCGAAGGGAATCTTATCTCCCATGCGGAGGCTGTGGAAGGGTATCTTGTACTCCTTCAGCACCTTGGTCGCGGTGTAGTAAACACGAGCATCGCTCGTTATGATGGCCACTCTCATGGTCGTTAGTAGGTCTTCACAATTAAAAACCTTTCTAACCGTCCTAATCAATAATTTTGGCCACGAAAAACCCCAATTTACCAGAAAAAAATTTATAAGCCATTATTAGCAAGTAGGGGCGGGGATGGGTATGCAACCTCCAAAGAAAAAGAAGAAGGTCGAGGAGTTCGAGGAGGAAGAGTTCCTCGAAGAGGATGAGTGGGACCTGGAAGATGAAGAGTGGGAGGACGAGGACTGGGAAGAGGATTGGGAGGAGGACTGGGAAGAGGACGATGAGTGGTGAGTTAAACGCTTTCTTTTACGTAACCCATTTATAGCAACGCCCCCATCTTTTCTTGGTGATAGAATGGCGTTCCTGAAGGTCGTTCCACTGGAGGAAGCACTCGAGGTCATAGAATCCTTCCCATTGGAGAGAAGAGTTGAGAAGGTCCCGCTCGAGGAGGCGCTCGGAAGGGTTCTCGCGGAGGACATTGTGAGCCCCATAGACGTTCCCCCCTTTGACAGGGCGACGGTGGACGGCTACGCGGTCAGGGCGGAAGACACATTCATGGCAAGCGAGAGCGAGCCTGTGAAACTGAGGGTCATCGGCGAGATAAACGCCGGAGATACGCCGACGGTGGAACTCAAGCCAGGCGAGAGCGTCTACATATCCACTGGCGCCCCCCTTCCAAAGAACGCCGACGCTGTGATACAGTTCGAAGACGTGGACAGGGAAGGAGACGAAGTAATCATCTACAAGCCCGCCTATCCAGGTCTTGGGGTCATGAAGAGGGGCACCGACATTCCAAGTGGAAAGCTCCTCCTAAGGACTGGGACGCGGCTTGGCTTCAAGGAGACTGCTCTGCTTTCAGCGATTGGCTTTTCGGAGGTTAGGGTCTTCAGGAAGCCGAGGGTGGCGGTGATAAGCACGGGCAATGAGGTGGTTCTGCCTGGAACTGAGCTTAGATACGGCCAGATATATGATATCAACGGCAGAGCGATAGCCGACGCCGTTAGGGAACTCGGGGGAGAAGCCGTTTTCCTTGGCATAGCAAAGGATGACAAAGACAGCTTAAAGGAGCTCATCCTCAAAGGCGTTGAGTGCTGCGACATCGTAATCCTCAGCGGCGGCGCGAGCGGGGGAATAAGGGACCTAACGTCATCGATAATCGATGAGCTCGGTAAGGTTTACATCCACGGCATAGCGATACAGCCGGGGAAGCCGACGATAATCGGCCTCATTGACGGAAAGCCGATATTCGGTCTGCCAGGTTATCCGACGTCTTGCCTCACGAACTTCACCCTGCTGGTCGCTCCACTCCTGAGGAAACTCCTGGGAAGGGAAAGCGAAGTTAGAAAGGTCAAGAAGAGGCTCGCCCACAAGGTCTTCTCGGTAAAGGGCAGGAGGCAGTTCCTGCCCGTAAAAGTCGAGGGAGAAAAGGCCGTTCCGATACTCAAAGGCAGTGGAGCGGTGACGAGCTTCATTGATGCTGACGGCTTTATAGAGGTGCCTGAGAACGTTGAGATACTGGATGAGGGCGAGGAAGTCGAGGTTACGTTTTTTGGGTGAGTTCTTTTTCTCCTTTCCTTGCCCATCCGGAACCGCGGCCGTTGGTCGTTAACTTGACACGACCCGGGTTCTTGCCAGAACGTCAAAATCCCCATCAAATCCTTTTTAAACTCCCGCGCCGTTCATTTCCCAGGTGAAGGCTATGCTCGACATAAAGCTCATCCGTGAAAACCCCGATCTGGTCAAGGGGGACCTAATCAAGCGCGGGGAAATTGAGAAGCTCAAGTGGATAGACGAGATCCTCGAGCTTGACGCCAAGTGGCGCGAAAACCTCAGGAAGATAAACCAGCTCAGGCGCGACAGGAACAGGATAGCCGTCGAGATAGGCAAGAGGAAGAAGGCTGGCGAGCCCGTTGATGACCTCTTAGCCAAGAGCAAGGATATAGTCAACCAGATAGAGGCCCTCGAGAAGGAAATCGAGGAGATAAGGGCGAAGATTGACTACTACCTCTGGAGGCTTCCGAACATCACCCACGAGAGCGTTCCGATTGGTAAAGACGACACTGAGAACGTCCCCATAAGGTTCTGGGGGAAGGCTAAAGTTTGGGAAGGCTTCCTCGAGTCCTTCAAGGAGCAGAGCCTCGGAAAGATGGACTATGAGGTTCTGAGCTGGAGGCCTAAGCTCCACGTGGATATGCTGGAGCTCCTTCGTGGCGCTGACCTGGAGAGGGCCGCGAAGGTAAGCGGCTCGCGCTTCTACTACCTCCTCAACGAGCTCGTCATACTTGACCTTGCCTTAATCCGCTTCACCCTCGACAAGCTCATCGAGAAGGGCTTTACCCCTGTGATTCCGCCCTATATGGTCAGACGCTACGTCGAGGAGGGCGTCACGAGCTTCGATGACTTCGAGGACGTTATCTACAAGGTCGAGGATGAGGATTTATACCTCATTCCAACAGCTGAGCACCCACTCGCTGGAATGCACGCCAACGAGATACTCGAGGGCAAGGATTTACCGCTCCTCTACGTTGGTGTGAGTCCGTGCTTCAGAAAGGAGGCCGGAACCGCTGGAAAGGACACGAAGGGAATCTTCCGCGTTCACCAGTTCCACAAGGTCGAGCAGTTCGTCTATGCAAAGCCGGAGGAGAGCTGGGAGTGGCACGAGAAGCTCATCCAGAACGCCGAGGAGATATTCCAAGAGCTTGAGATTCCCTACAGGGTTGTGAACATCTGTACTGGAGATTTGGGCTACGTTGCCGCTAAGAAGTACGACATAGAGGCCTGGATGGCCGGCCAGGGCAAGTTCAGGGAAGTTGTCAGCGCTTCAAACTGCACCGAGTGGCAGGCGAGGCGTTTGAACATCCGCTACCGCGACAAGACCCACGAAAAGCCGCGCTTCGTCCACACTCTCAACTCCACCGCTATAGCTACATCGAGGGCCATAGTTGCCATCCTGGAGAACCACCAGACGGAAGAGGGTGTTGTGAAGCTTCCCAAGGTCCTCTGGAAGTACACTGGCTTCAAGGAGATTCTGCCGGCCAGCATGAAGGAGAAGTGCTGCCAGGGGCTTGAGTGATTCCTTTTCTTTTAAATCCCGCCTGCTTCCCTCACTTTTCTCCTAACGTTCGGGTCGCGGTCCGCTATGAGCTTCAGCGCCTCCTCAAAGCTCATCCAGTCTGGCACTTCCTCGTTGATGTATATTCCGGTCCTCCCTATAGCGTCCCTCCTCGTCAGGACGTGAACGCGCTCGGTTACGATGTCGATGCTCACCCCTAGAATTTTCGCCACCTCGCTTTCCCTTCCGACCACTTCACTCTCGATGTGGCCTTTCTCGGTTGGAATTATGAGGATGAGCTTTTTGTTCACCCCTGAAACTCTCTGCTTCGTCTTCACACCCCACAAATCTATGGCCCCGCCCCAGCGGTAGAACTCCAGCTCCCTGTCGGTCGGTTCTATCAGCGGAAAGGTGACGGTGGTTTCCTCGTCTATCTCGATGACGCCCTTTATGAGGTGCCACGGCGTTGCCATGACTATTTTTCTCCTGCTCACGAGTCCCTCAAGGGCGAGTTCGATTAGGTAGCTCGGAACCTTGTAGGGGATGAATATGTCTATGTCGCTGTCCTTCCTTACGTCTCCCCTCGCGACACTTCCATAGAGAAGTGGGTCAAACTGCTCAAGGCGCTCCATTATGCTCAACGCCTTCTCGCGCTTCTCCCATAGGTAGCGCCAGCGTTTGGGGGGGTAGACAACTTCCCTCTCGTCCCAGACTCTAACAACTTTTTCCCTCGGCATCGTTCTTTTTAGAACCCAAACGTTTAAAGGTCTACCGATAGCGTTTTATATATAGTCGAAACGACTTCGGGGTGGTGAAAAAAATGCCAGTGCTCGGATTTAACATAACTAAGATTGAAATGGAGAAGAAGACCATTGTAGTGCCCTCCGGCCGGATTGAGGTCAGGCTCTCACCGAAGGTTAAGGAGATGCGCCTCGGGGAGATACGCACTCCAACTGGGAAGATGAACGGTATTGAGATTCTCTTCAGGTACGAGATCGATTACAACCCCAAGGTCGCCCAGGGGGCCATTGAGGGTATTATCCTGTACGTCCCGCCCCAGAAGGACAAGATGGACGAGATACTGAACCTCTGGGAAGATGAAAAGAAGATTGACCCCGTCACCTTCGCCGAGGTAGTCAACTTCATAACCAAGGAAGTTTCCCCGATGATAATGCTCCTCGCCAAGGAGATGCGTCTTCCATACCACGTACCGCTTCCGAGGGTCGAGGTTAAGTCCTGACCGTTCACTTTTTTCCTGTTTTTACTGATAAATGCCCTCCGCTTCGTAGAGCATGTTCCGGATTTCCTCGAGCTCGGGCCTCTTTTGAAGGGTGTTCCCCGCTAACTCAAGAGCCCTCATATAGTTTTTCTTGCTGGCATAGTATTCCACTTTTTCGACCTCCTCGAGGATATCCTCGTCTCCCTTTGAAGCTGCGAACTGTTTGAGGATGGCCAGACGGATCTTGACCCTGAAGCTCAGATCGCTTTTGGTTTCTAGGGCGCTCTTGTAAGCCTGCATGGCTTCCTCAATTTTGCTGACACCAATAAGAGCCTCCGCAAGCTCTACAAGCTTCTCGGCGGCTTTTTCATCATCTCCGCGCGATCGGTGGGAGCTTATTATCTGGTAGAGCATCCTTACGGTGTTTATGCCTATCAGCTTAGACCTGTTGTAGTTCTTGGCAAGGAGGTAGGCATACTGAGCCTTTACGAGGCAAGTAGTCGTTTCATCAAGGTCGCCATTGGAGTATGCCACCTTGCTCGCCTTCTCGAAGTTCTTGCCAGCGGTGTCCATCATCTCAATGAAGTGAATGTCGTAGCCGAATATTGCCCTGATGGAGCTCGCGAGCCTATAGAAAGCTTCCGCCGCGCCCCTCGAGTCGCCCTTCTCGAGCCGCTCCTCTGCAGCCTGTCCGTACAGGGTTATCAACGTTTCCGCGATCCTCCTGTATGATTCAATGTTGTCAGTTATCTTGTAGTACCTGTACGCGGATTCATACGCCCGAATTGCCATTGGTATGTCGTCGTTGTCCTGGTACGACTTGCCGAGATCCTCGTATATAGCCGCGAATTCCTCCGCGTATTTCCGGAGGTTTCTCTCGTCCTTTAGGGTCAAGAAAATCTCTAAAACGTTGGAGCAGTACCCGTCGAGGGCATCTATATCTACCTCAAGGCGGGTTATTTCCTCCTCGATGAGGTCGATGTAGAGGTAAGCGCTCTTCAGAAGGGAGGGGCGGGCTTTCTCTATTAAACCTGCCTTTTCAAGCAGAACAAAGCCGAGGTACTTATAGAGCCTTGCGGCGTCTTCTTTCTTTCTCTCCTCTTCATAACCTCTCGCAGCGCGAAGAATTAATTTAAGTCCGTCCTTAATCTTTCCCTCGTTGATCTTCTTGAAGGCAAGCTGTTCCAGCTCTTCTGGCCCCTCAAGTCCAATGGTGGTTGCCAAATCCCTCACCTCACATGATTTAAGTCAGAAAGTTGTTGGTTATATTTAAAGTTTTAAATATTTAAGTATTGTCTATGCCCATATTATCCTGTATCCAGCCGCTTTTCTGAGCCTGTTCATCACGGCGAACCCAAGTCCCCTCTCCTCGATCCCTTCGGCGATTATTATATCCACCCCCCTCTTATCAAGCTCCCTCAGGGCTTTGAAGAGGTTTCTGGCGACTTCTTCCTCAGTGCCCCCGAGGTGGAAGAACTCATCGCACTCGTAGGGCTCCGTCGCCATCACTCCCACGCAGAGCCCCTGCCCCTGATATTCCTTAACGAGCTCTTTTATCTTCTCCCTGACACGCTCCCTCGGACCTTCCACTACGATGACCTGGGCCTCGGGAGAGTAGTGCTTGTACTTCATCCCCGGCGAGCGGGCAACATCGACGAGCTTGCCCCTGACCGCGGGATGTATCTCAACCTCGCCGATGACCCTCTCAATCTCCTCGAGTGGCAGTCCGCCGGGTCTTAGCAGGGTTGGTTTTTCACCGCTCAGGTCAATGACGGTGGACTCCACACCGATTTTAGTCTCCCCGCCGTCGATTACACACTCTATCTTCCCGTAGAAGTCGTCTATGACGTGCTCGGCCATGGTGGGACTTGGTCTGCCGCTTACGTTGGCTGATGGGGCCGCTATCGGGGTGCTGGCCCTTATGAGCGCGAGGGCTATTGGGTGAGAAGGCATCCTGACCGCGACGGTATCGAGGCCGCCAGTGGTAACCTTCGGGACCTCGTCCTTCTTAGGGAGAACCATCGTTAGGGGGCCCGGCCAGAACCTCTCAGCTAGCAGCTTTGCCTCCTCTGGGATTTCCCTTGCGAGCTTATTCAAGTCCTTGAAGTCGGCTATGTGGACGATGAGCGGGTTGTCAGCTGGCCTTCCTTTGGCCTTGAAGATTCTCTTAACGGCTTTCTCATTGAGGGCATCGGCGCCAAGACCGTAAACCGTCTCAGTTGGGAAGGCAACCAGCTTTCCCTCCAATATGAACCTCGCGGCTATCCTAACCTTTCTCTCATCCAGACCTTCTCGCATGTTGATTACTACCGTCATCTTCTCACCCAACGTTCACCGAAAAAAGCTTGTTAAAAACGTTGCCCAAGGACTTTGAGGTAAACCCCCTCGACCTCCTCGGCAACAACGCTCCAGGAATAGAGCGCCGCTATCCTTCTTCCGATTCCTCCGGCTTTTCTGTTCGTCTTGGGCTTCAATAGGGATTTTACGGCATTCACGAGACCGTCGAAGTCGTTGAAGAGCAGACCGTTCTTTCCGTTCCTTATAAGCTCGGCTATTCCCCCCACGTTCCTCCCAACGGCGGGAACACCGAGGCTGTTCGCCTCAAGAATTACCAGCCCAAAGCCTTCCCTCTTGGAAGGAAGCACGAGCATAAGGCTCTTGGAGAGGACTCTATCGATGTCCTGCCTGTATCCGAGGAACCTGACGTTCTCCGGTGCTTCCATCTCAAGCTTCCGCCTAAGCGGGCCGTCGCCAACTACGAGGAACTCAAGCTCTGGGAAGACTCTCGCCAGTTCAATGAACGTCTCGGGGCTTTTGTAGTCCCTCAGTGCCCCTATAAACGTGATGTATTTGCCCTTCCATGGTTTCTCTTCCAGGGGCCTGACACCGTTTGGGATTACGTGGACACCCTCTGCTCCCAGGGAGAGCGCCTTCTTGGCGAGGCTGTGGCTCACGGTGATAATTGCATCGGCCGAAGAGAGCGTTTTTTTGACGTAGAACCTCCCGAGGGTCAGCTTCGCCGTGTGCTCGAGGTCGCTGCCGTGGGCGGTGACGACCAGTGGGAGTCCCAACCTCTCCTTCGCTAGGACACCCGCATAGCTCGTCGTCCCGACGAAGTGGGCGTGTATCAGGTCGAATCCAAACTCCCTATGGAGGTGGACAATCTTCCTAGCACCGAGGAGCGCGAAGCTCGTCCCTCTGAGGCCATAGATTGGGGGCACCCTCACCTGGTGCACAAACTCCCTCTCGTGCTCCCTCGGCTTAACGGGCCCGTAAGTTAGAACATGAACCTCATGGCGGTTTCTCAACTCCCTGACGAGGTTATCAAGGTGGCTTGCAACGCCTCCCCCGTGCGGCGGATAGTGCCCGACCATTAGAATCCTCATCTTGACCAGGAAAGAATGGAGAAAAGGCGTTAAAAAGCCTTATGGTCTTCCCCTGTCCTTTCCACCCGGCACTCTCGGAATGGGCCGCCCGAGGGTCAGCTGGGCTATCTCCGTCTTTATCCTTGGAATGAGCTCGTTCAGGAGGGTAGTGTAATCTCCCTTGTTGAGGGCTTCCTTGGCCTGCTCTATGAGCGCTTTGATTTCAGTCACATCGTAGCCCTTCTTCTGGAGGACGTTTACCATAATCTCAAGCTGGAGTATCTCCCCAGTCATCTGCAGTTTGGCAGAACCCTGATAGATGGTGTTAATCTCGCTGTACGACCGGGATATAACGAAGTCGGCGTCGAAATTGGCCTTCATCGCCAGCTCGTAGGCCATTGCGTAATTGCCCTCGTTGTATTGAGCCCATGCCAGTGTCATAAACTTCCTCGCCTCGTCCAACTTCTTCCTAGCGTCGGGAATCTGGAGGCCGTCGAGGAGCTTCTCAGCGCGGTTGGTCTTGTTCTGGACGTCGACCAGCAGCTGATATACTGCTGTTGAGTGAGGAGCGAGCATGCTCATAGGGGGGTAATAATCACTGCCAAAGCGCTTTTTCAGGTATGAATCTATGAGGTCGTCGTTAAGGGGGAACATCGGCTTCGAATTAATTGTTTTCGAATACGTGGCGGCGTATTTCACTTCTACGAGAGAGTTGAGCTCGTCCAGGGCCTGAATTGTCTCATCGGCCTTTCCAACATCGGTTAGAATTAGTATGCTCTTTCCGTCACTCCAATCGCTGAAGAACTTGCTGAGAAGCCCTGTGGAGTAGGCCTCTATGGCAATTGCATCCCTGCCGTTTACTATGATGGCGTACTTTATCTCCCCGAAAGCCTCGCGGAACTCCTCCTTCAGCATCTTTATGACTGCTAGGTTGGTTTCGTACCTCGTCTCACCGTACCATCTTTCGTAAGGTATCCCAAAGCTCTCAAGGTCTTTGGGGTACTCCTCTGGGATTGCCACTGGGCCGCCGATTATTATCACTCTGTCTGGGTTTATTGTCAGGATCTCGGCGCTTGCCGCGGGGTCGTAGGTTCCCCAGGGGCTTACTACCACTTGGGCACCGAGGATCTCCGCTACGTTCTTGGCCACGGCCATGTCCGCCTCGTTGTCGCTAACGAGGATGACTAGGTTCATGCTGACTTGAGCGGCATGAACTGTGAGCGTGGAACTTAATACGATCAGTACACCCATAAGCAATGCAAGGCCTTTTCTTAGGATCACGGCTTTTCACCTACTTTCTAATTGTGAAGGGGCCTATTTAAGCGTTTTTCCGGAAACCGTTCGGCCCCGTTTGCGAGGAAGGTTTAAAAAAGCTCCATGATGCTTGAAAGATTAAAAAACGTTTAAAAACGTTTATTCTCGTTTAAAAACCTCGTTAAATGCTTTTTGGGCGTATTCCCTGAGGGTCATGCTCTCCATCCTGGCCAGCTTTTCTAGCAGCTTCTGAGCCCTGCTCCCATACTGGGCGGCTTTCTTATCTCTGTTCGCTATCCGGAGGGGTAAGCCGAGTTCGGTGGCGACTTCTCTCAAAATGGCCTTTCGGACTCCGTTCTGTATCTTATATTCAAGCGGCGTTCTCAGCGATGTAGACACTACTGCCAGGTCGAGGAAGGGCACTCTTCCCTCGACGGAGTTGAGCATCGCTATCTTGTCATCCCTCGCGAGGTTTTTCTCCCCCATATCGAGCAGATCGCTCTCCATGAGTTCCGGCCTCTCAAGGTACTTCGCGTAGCCGCCGAAGAGCTCGTCCGCTCCCTGGCCGCTCAGAAGAAGCTTGCAGCCATCTTCGCGGGCGAGCTTTGTGGCAAAGTAGAGGGGAATTCCTATGGCCAGGTTCATTGGGTTCGGATCCTCTATCGCGAATGCTACCCTCGGAACGGCCTCCCTAACATCATCAAAATCGAAGACGTACTCCTTGAGTGGAAGGCCCAGCTCGTCGCTGACCTTTCTTGCCCATTCTAGATCGGGGCTTCCTTCGGCTCCCGCAGTGTAGAGCGTAACTTTCGAGTAGTTAGACGCTATGAGAGCTATAAGTGAACTGTCCAGTCCGCCCGAGAAGAGCACCCCCGTCCTCTTTCCAACTCTGACCCTGACAGCATGGACGAGTGTTTTCATGAGGGCGAGCTTTGCCCTCTTCAGCGGGAGCGGCTCTCCTCTGAGTTCGAGAACGTTGAAGACCCTTCTTCTGTAAACCCCTTCGCGCGAGAGAACTACCAGCTCGCCAGGCTGAACGGGCGTGGCTTCCTCCCCTATCGCCCAGAGCACCTTCTTCTCGGAGGCAAAGAAGCCGTTCGGTGAGTAGTAGAGCGGCCTTACTCCAATCGGGTCGCGGAACAGGTATATCCTCTCGCCGTCGCTGAAGGCAACGGCGTAGTCACCCTCAAGCATCAGCATGGCCTTCCTAATGGCTTCTTCCACCCCCATGCCCTTCCTCATCAGGAAGTATTCGAGGAGCCTCAGGATGGCCTCGCTGTCCACATCGCTCTCAAAAGAAACGCCCTTTCCTTCCAAATAGGCCCTGAGGTGGCGATGGTTGTATATCTCCCCATTGTGAACGAGGGAGAAGTCGTTGTAGAAGGGCTGGTTGTGGTCAAGCGAGCCGGTCATGGCCAGCCTGCACTGGATGAGGCCTATCCTTCCATCGGGAATCACACTAACTTCCGAGAAGTCGTGGCTCTTCAGCACTCCACCGTCGGTCCACACACCGAAAGAATCCTCTCCCCTGTGCTTTCCAGCGATTATCATGCTGATAAAGCGCTCTCTTATGTTCTCACCAATCCCACCCGCTATGAGACACATGCTCCCACCCAACGCCATTCAAAGCGCAGTCCCAAAAGGCTTCCCCCTTATCCCTTGGAGGAGTTTTCAAAATGGTCTCCCCATGCTGAAACGATGGCCATAAACCCAGGCGAAGACTGAACTAGGTCAAATCTCCGCAGGTGCAGTAATGCTCGTATGCCAGTGTTTCCAGCTCGTCGAATCCCTCACGGGTTTTGGCCGAGACATAGACAACCCTTGTCGGAGGGGTGAGTTCCGAGAGCATCGAGCACAGCTTGTATGCCAAGAGGCCCTGCGTGGACGGGTCGAGCTTCAGCCTCGCGGTCAGGTAGTCTGTGTCCTCGAGGTATTTCCTGTACCTTTCGATGTCCCTGACGGTGTCCACCTTGCTCAGGACGGGAACGGTTGTTGTTCCGAGGCGCAGATCTATCATCAGGCTGAAGAACTTGACGAAGCAGAAGTCGTGGGGCTTCTTGAGAATGTCTGGGCTGAAGAGATACGCCGCGAGTGGCTCTGGGAGGTTTTCCATCAGCCGTACTCCAAACTCATGGAACAGGAAGGTCTCCATCTGGCCGGGAGTGTCGAGCAGAACGTAGTCGTTTTCCTCGTTGAGCCGGAGAATGGCATCTATATAGAACTCCACGTGGGGCAAAAGCCTATCATAGCTCTCAACTATGGCCCCGTTCGGTCCATAGCCCTCTTCCATAATTTCCCAGGCTGTGACCTTTTCCCTAACGTCGAGACTTGGATTATAGGGAATGTGTCTAACCCCCGTGTCCAGATTCACATAGGCAACTCTGTAGCCGTTTTCTTCGAGATACCGCCCAAATTCTCTGGTTAGGGTCGTCTTTCCGCTTCCTGCCGTCCCCACAAAAGTCAATATCACGATCCCATCACCCTCGCCTTAAAACCGGCTATTTTTGCTATCCTCTGTGCGAGCTCCATGTAGGCCCTGGCACCTTCGGAGTCTGGTTTGTATTCGACAACCGGAACACCCTCCAGGGTGGCTTCCCTCACCGCTGGATCCTCCGGAATAACCGCGAGCAGGGGTACCTCCATAACTTCTTCAGCAACATCGGGGGGAATATCGTTCTCGCTTCTTCCGTACCGATTGAGCACGAACCCGAGGATCGCCAGACCGGCCTTCTTAAGAACTATGCCAACCTTCATCGTGTCGGTGATGCACGAAATCTCGGGGTTGGTTACGAGAAGTACCTCCTCGCCGCTCAGCATGGCGTTCATGGCGTCCATCTGGAGTCCCGCTGGGGAGTCGATGATGACGTAATCAAACTGGCTCTTCAGTTCCCTTATGGTGTCGGGAAGCTTTCTGGGGTCGGCCCTTATAACGTGCTCCCAATCTATCGCCGCGGGGATGAGATGAACGTTTTCATAAGCAGTGGCATAGATCGAATCGGTTATGCTTGCCTTTCCGGCGAGAACATCGTGGATAGTTGTATACGCATCGTCGATACCCATGACTAGGCTTAGGTTTGCCATAGTTAAGTCGGCATCGACCGCACAGACCTTGTAACCCATCTTACCGAGGGCTATTGATAAATTGGCAGCCGTTGTGGTCTTCCCTGTCCCTCCTTTGCCGGAAGCGATAGATATGAGTCTGCCCATTGTCCCACCCATCGTATTTTTGGCTAAACCTTTATGAACCTTTAGTCAGAACACCAAGTTAGGAAGTCTTATAAACAGACGGGAGTCTTTTGGACTTCTGAGGTGAGAGAAATGAGAGTGTTCGTTGCTGATACGAGTGTTATAGTTGATGGCCGCCTTACGCAGTTCCTGTCAACACTTGAGGACAAAGTTAAGGTCGTCATCCCTGAAGCAGTCATTGCCGAGATAGAGCATCAGGCCAATGAAGGGAAGGCTATAGGTCATGTGGGACTTGAGGAGCTCAAGAAGCTCCGTGAGATGTCCACCCAAGGAAAGATACTCCTCGAGTTCTACGGCGAGCGGCCCGAGCTCTGGCAGATAAGTAGAGCGAAGGCTGGAGAGATAGACCACATGGTTAGGGAGGTCGCTCAAACGCTGGGCGCAACGCTCATAACTGGTGACCAGGTGCAGAGAGACATAGCCCTCGCCAAGGGTATAGACGTGATTTACCTGACGGCCAAGAAAGAAGTCAGGCACCGCTTGGAGGACTTCTTTGACGAGACCACGATGAGCGTTCACCTGAAAGCTGGCTTAAGGCCGATGGCAAAGAAGGGAAAGCCAGGTGAGTGGATGCTCATTCCAGTTCGCGACGAGGTTCTGACCGATGAAGAGCTCGAAGAGATCGCCGATGACATAGTCGAGCGCGCGAGGCGTGACCCAGAATCCTTTATAGAACTCGACGAGCCTGGAGCGACCGTCGTCCAGCTAAGGAACTACCGTATAGTTATCGCCAAGCCGCCCTTTGCCGACAGGATTGAGATAACCGCCGTTAGACCAGTCACGAAGCTGAGTATAGAGGACTACGATCTGAGCGAGAAGCTCTTGGAGAGGCTCACGGACAAGGCGGAGGGTATCCTGATAGCCGGCGCCCCTGGAGAAGGCAAGACCACCTTTGCCCAGGCTTTGGCTGAGTACTACGCCTCTATGGGCAAGATAGTGAAAACCATGGAGAAGCCGAGGGACCTGCAGGTGAGCGACGAGATAACCCAGTACACGGCTTTGGCCGGTAGAATGGAAAAGACTGGAGACATACTCCTCCTCGTCAGGCCGGACTACACGATATTCGACGAGATGAGAAAGACCAGCGACTTCAAGATATACGCTGATCTGAGACTGGCCGGCGTCGGAATGGTCGGTGTCGTGCATGCCACAAAGCCGATAGATGCAATTCAGAGGTTCATCGGAAGGGTCGAGCTGGGAATGATACCCCAGATAGTCGACACGGTAATCTTCATTAAGGCCGGAAGGGTCGCCAAGGTTCTGACCCTTGAATACCTCGTTAAGGTGCCAACCGGCATGAAGGAGGAGGACTTGGCCAGGCCCGTCATAGAAGTCAGGGACTTTGATACCGGCGAGCTGGAGTACGAGATTTACACTTACGGCGAGGAGATAAGTGTTGTCCCAGTGAAGAAGGAGGAGAAGGCTCCAGCTTTACGGCTCGCGGAGAAGAGGCTCAAGCAGGAGATAAAGAAGTTCCTGCCAGATGTTTACGCCGAGGTCGAGATAGTCAGCCCGCACAAGGCGGTAATCTACGCCGACGAGTTCGACATTCCGGCGATAATAGGCAAGAAGGGCAAGCGCATCACTGAGCTTGAGAAGCGCATAGGAATAAGCATAGACGTCAAGAGCTTCGCCGAGAGGGAAGCGGCAAAGCCGAAGGAGAAGATACCCGTAGATGTGGAGGAAAAGAAGAAGACGATAGTGCTCAGGGTTTCCCCAGACTACGCCAAGAAGCCGCTCAAGTTCTACGGCGGCGAGCAGTACGTCTTCACCGCAACGCCAAGCAAGAAGGGCCTCGTCAAGGTAAGCAAGAGCACACCGATAGGGAAGGAGCTGAAGAGGCTCCTTGATGCGGGCATTCCGATATGGGCCTCGGCCTGATTTTGAAAACTTTTTATAATTTGATTTCTTCTTTTCTTTATTGGTACTGGCCGCTGGGAGTGTGTCACAAGGTATGGAAGGATAAGGTGTTCTGGATCCTTGCCGTTGGAGGCTTCCTCGTGGCACTAGCGGGGATATTCGTGGAGAGCAGCCTAACGGTTATAGTCGTTGGAAACACGATGATGTTCTTTGCTCTGGTCTATCTGGCCATCAAAACTTTCGAAAAGCGTTGTGGTGGCCAAAAAGAGAAATCTTGATGGCTCAGCTGCGAGGGTACTCATCACACCTCAGCTAGCGAAATTGTCGTCATCGCCGGATTTAGTTCTCGGAAGCTTTTTTAACCCTTTTCCGAAGGCCCAATCATGTTAGTGCTGGCCTCCGCAAGTCCGAGGAGAAGGGAAATACTTGGCAGGTTCATAAAGGAGTTCAAGGTTGTCCCGAGCAATGCGAGCGAGGAGTGCTCTCTGACTGAGCCGAAGGCTTACGTCGTTGAGCTTGCGAGGAGGAAGGCGAGGGAGGTCTATGGGCGAACGGGTGGCACAGTCATCGGCGCCGACACCGTAGTATCAATAGACGGCCACATACTTGGCAAGCCAAGGGATGAGGAAGAGGCCTACAAAATGCTCAGGCTCCTCAGCGGCAGGGTTCACCGCGTTACAACCGGCTACTGCATAATCCACGAGGGGAAAGAGCACTGCGGGGCGGTCGTTACCGAGGTGAAGTTCCGCGAGCTTAGCGACGAGCTCATATGGGCCTACATAAGGACGGGCGAGCCCATGGACAAGGCCGGGGCGTATGGAATTCAGGGGAAGGGCGGGCTTTTGGTCGAATGGATTAAGGGTGACTACTACAACGTGGTCGGCTTTCCTATCGAGATAATACTGAAGTTGAGGGAGCTTGGCTTTGAGGTTTTATAACAGCTCCGAGAAGAGGAGGTCCTCCTTTTTCCCTCCCGCCTTTTTGAAGACCTTCTCACTCCAGGAAACGTTTCCAACACCCTTCGGCCAGTGGGCGTCGCTGGCAAACGTCAGCTTTATCCCCCTCTTTATGCACTCTCTCACGAAGTCCAGCTCGGGAACCCTATACCTTGAGCTTATCTCGAAGGCCTTCCCGTTCGCCTCGGCCAGCTCAAGGATTTCCATCAGCTCATCTCTGCTCGGGTAGCCTATGTAGGGGAAGTTTGCGCCGAAGTGGCCGATTACGTCCACATTATCGTCCATCAGGGCGGTTTTGACAAGCTCGATGTATTCCCGGGGGGTTTCCACCCACTTGTGGACGCTTGCTATGACGTAATCAAGCCGCTCTGCGAAATATTCAACGATATCTGGCCCGTTCGGCTCAATGTTGGCTTCGATTCCCGATAAGAGGACAACTTCAGAGTCCTCCCCTGCAGTGTTGATATCCCGCAGATACGCGTTGAAGCTCTTTGGGGTAAAGTAGTGAATGTGGTCACTTATCCCCAGCAGCCTGAGCCCTTTCCGCTCCGCCTCGGCAAGGTTTTCTAGTATCGTCCCCACCCCGTCGGAGTAGCTGGTGTGGGTGTGCATGTCCATCATGGTTTTGACTGCTCGGGAGAGATTAAAAAGGATTATGGACAAAATATCCAACGTAAAGTTCAACCTTGAGCTTTGACAACCTTTAAATACCACTCGAAACAAAATCCCGACGGTGGTGAAAGTGGTCGAGCGCTCAAAAGTTAGGGTTCTCGTCGCAAAGCCTGGCCTTGACGGTCACGACAGGGGAGCAAAGGTCGTTGCGAGGGCCTTGCGCGATGCTGGTTTTGAAGTCATATACACTGGAATAAGGCAGACTCCTGAGCAGATAGTGGAGAGCGTTATCCAGGAGGATGTGGACGTTCTTGGCATAAGCATCCTCTCGGGAGCCCACATGGTCCTCATACCGAAGATACTCAAGCTCTTGGAGGAAAAGGGACTAAAGCCCAACGAAGACGTCCTCGTCATTGCCGGCGGAATAATACCTCCTGACGACGCCGAAGAACTTGAAAAAATGGGCGTTGCTGAAGTCTTTGGCCCCGGCAGTCCAATCGGCGACATCATAAAGTTCATAGACGACAACGTTCCAAAGCTCAAGAAGTTCTCATCTGAGAACTGAGCCCAACGTTTATAATTTCTTTCTGGATAATTTGTCCGAGTGGTGACGATGATAGACGAACTAATTGAGCGCATGCTTAATGGTGACAAGAGGGCCACCGCGCGTTTGATAACCCTCGTCGAGAACGACGAGGAAAAAGCCCGGGAGATAATCAAGCGTATCTATCCCTACACGGGCAACGCTTACATAGTCGGCATCACCGGTCCTCCTGGCGCGGGGAAATCGACCCTCCTCGACAAGCTTATCCGCGTTGCGAGGGAGGAAGGTAAACTCGTCGGTGTTATCGCCATAGATCCAACTTCTCCGTTCACCGGTGGTGCCCTTCTCGGCGACAGGATAAGGATGCAGCGCCATTCGACAGATCCGGGCGTTTTCATAAGGAGCATGGCCACACGCGGTTCCCTTGGCGGTTTGGCTAAGGCCACGAGCGACGCCATAAAGGTTCTCGACGCCTACGGCTGCGATGTCATCTTCGTAGAGACTGTTGGCGTTGGCCAAATCGAGATTGACATAGTGAAAACCGCCGACACTGTAGTTCTCGTAACCGTTCCTGGCCTCGGGGACGACATTCAGGCCATAAAGGCCGGGCTGATGGAGATAGCGGACATATTCGTCATAAACAAGGCCGACAAAGAGGGGGCTGACGCTACCTACTTCGAGCTCAACCTCATGCTCGACCTCGAGAAGGAGCGCTGGGAAAAGAGAGGCTGGAGACCGCCCATAATCGAGACCGTTGCGACGACGATGAAGGGGATACGGGATCTCTGGAAGGCAATAAACGACTACATGGAGTTTCTTGAGGAGAGCGGCGAGATAGAACGCAAGAGAAAGTTCCGCGCCGAGGAGGAGATAAAGACCATAATCTCCGGTACTATAGTGAGAAAGATAAGCGAGAGGCTCAACGAGGATGAGGTCACTGCCCTAATAGATAGAATCGTGCGGCGTGAGATGGATCCGTATTCTGCCGCGGATTTGGTTCTCGAAAAAGCCCTGGGGGTGAAAGTGTGATAAAGAAGATCGACCACGTTGGAATTGCTGTGAAAAACCTTGAGGATGCTATAAAGGTCTGGGAGGGTCTTGGCCTTAGCGTTGAAGAGATTGAAGAAGTGCCGGATCAGAAAGTTAGAACCGCCATAATACACGTTGGAGAGAGCAGGATTGAGCTTCTTGAGCCGACTGCGGAGGATTCTCCAATAGCTAAGTTCATTGCTAAGCGCGGAGAGGGAATACACCACATTGCACTTGGAGTTGATAACATTGAGGAACACCTTGCAAAACTCAAGGATGCTGGGTATAGGCTGATAGACGAACAGCCCAGAATAGGGGCCGGTGGTGCGAAAATAGCATTCGTCCACCCCAAGGCAGTAACCGGAGTTCTGCTCGAATTATGTGAAAGGAATGAAGAGTAATCGATTATAACTTTCAAGAGTTTTTAATTATTTGCTGTTTTTCCACCTTTTGATTGAACTTGGGGATTTATTACAGAATTTTTTAATAACGAACAGTAATACTTATAAGTTCCTTACCGGACATATGCCGACGATAGTTTGGAAAGGAGACTCTAATACTGTTTAGTAAAAACGTGCGAAGTGATAAGTATGCCCCTCAAGGAAAAGACCATACAGACTGGGCCCCGAATAATAAACTACCGGTATCTCAATGAGGTACTCAAGAGGGACCCGGACCGGATAAAGATCCTCATAACTCGAAAGCCTCCCTTTGATATCATGGGAAACAACATCTATCAGATATGGCTCACCAAGGTGCCCCATTCAAACGCAGTTCATCCCTCAAGGTTGCATGTGATAGAGCAGATGGTCTGGGAGCATCTCCAAAATGGGAAGGTGGATGTCATTCTTGATGCTGTTGAATATCTCATGATTGAACACGGTGTTGAACCAACCCTTCGTTTTGTTAGCAAGCTCCGCGACATGGCTCTTCTCATGGACTCGAACTTCTACGTGACCGTCAGTGATGGGCTCGATAATAAGGTTCTCATCCTTCTCAAGAGAATCGTTGAGTAGCTGACTTCCTCCCTAAAGGGCGAGGCTTTCAAGCAGTAAAGTTATATAACCCTCTCCACCAATCCCTAACTTAGGTGTAGGGCATGCCATACATCGAGAAAATTGAAATGAAAGGTTTCAAATCCTACGGTAACCGAAAGGTCGTCGTTCCGCTTTCTAAGGGCTTTACAGCGATAGTTGGCGCCAACGGTTCTGGAAAGAGCAACATCGGTGACGCTGTTCTCTTCGTTCTCGGTGGTCTCTCTGCCAAGGCCATGCGCGCGACGAGGATAAGCGATTTAATCTTCGCCGGCACGAAGACTGAGCCCCCAGCTAAGTACGCCGAAGTTGCCATGTACTTCAACAACGAGGACAGGGGCTTCCCCATAGACGAGGATGAAGTCGTCATCAAGCGCCGCGTTTACCCCGATGGCAGGAGCACCTACTGGCTCAACGGGAAGAGAACTAGCAGGAGCGATATTCTCGACGTCCTCAGCGCTGCGATGATATCCCCTGAAGGATACAACCTTGTTCTCCAGGGAGACATAACCAAGTTCATCAAGATGAGCCCTACCGAGAGAAGGATGATCATCGACGAGATCTCTGGAATAGCCGAGTACGACGCCAAGAAGGAGAAGGCTTTGAAGGAGCTCAAGCAGGCCGAGGAAAACTTGGCGAGGGTCGATCTGCTCATAAGGGAAGTAAAGGCCCAGCTGGATAAGCTCGAGAAGGAGCGCAACGATGCTTTGAGGTACCTCGACCTAAAGGAGCGCGTTGAGAGGGCGAAGGTTACCCTTCTCCTAGGAGAGATTAGAAAACTCGAAAACCTTATCGAGGAAAGCCACGTTCGCGACAAGGGCATAGAAGCGGAAATAGCCGCCATAGAGGAGCGCCTTAAGGATGTTGCCAGAGAAATAATCGCCAAAGAGAGGGAGCTGAACGCGGTCGAGAAGGAGCTCGAAGAGAAGAGCGAGGACGGCATCCTTGAAGTAACGAGAAAGATAAGCGAGGTTAAGTCGAAGATAGAGATGGCCAAGAAGAACATCGAACTCGCCCAGAAGGAGATAGAAGACAGCCAGCGCCGCCTTGCCAAGGCCAAGGAGGAACTCAAGAAAGTTTCAGAGGAGATAGAGAAGAGCAAAAGCGCGATCCAGCGCTGGAGCAAGAGAAGGGAGAAGCTCAAGGCCGAGATAAAGGAGAAGGAAGTCGTCAATAACGAGCTGGTCATTAAACTGGGGGAGATAGACAAAAATTTCGCCATAGCCAAGCAGGACTTTGACCGGGTCGTTGACGAGCTTGAGAATGCTAAGAAGGAACTTTACATGAAGGAGGGCGACGTTAAGAAGTTCGAGGAGGAAATAGAGCGCCTTAAGACTAAGATCGCCCAGGACAATACAAAGAGGGTTGCCCTTAAATCCAAGATCGAGGAAGCGAAGAACTCCCTGGAAAACAAACGCTCCGAACTTGGTGAGATAGATGGCAAAATGGCAAAGGCCGAGGCTCGCCTGAGGAAAGCCGAGAAAGAACTCGAGGAGAAGACGAAGAAGCTGAGCAAGGTGACGAGTGAACTGAGCAAGGCCAGGGAGGAGCTGATAAAGGCCGAGGCCCAGAAGGAGGTAAGGGGCAACCGGGCGATAGAGTTCCTCAAGGCCCAGAACATTCCGGGCCTCTACGGTTCTCTGGGAGAGCTTATCAAGGTGGCAGATGAGGATTATGCTTTAGCCGTTGAAGTCGCTCTCGGCGGCAACTACGACAACGTTGTGGTAGAAGACGATAGGGTGGCCGAGAAGGCGATCAAGCTTCTTAAGGAGAAAAAGCTCGGAAGGCTAACCTTCCTCCCGCTCAACAAGATAAAGCCGCGCTCGATGAAGGAAAAACCAAGCCTTGGAGTTCCAGCGATGGACGTCGTCCAGTACGACCCGAGGTTCAAAAACGCAGTGGCATACGCCCTTGGCGACACGCTGATAGTCAACGACATGGATGAGGCCAGAACTGTTGGTATTGGCAGGGTCAGGATGGTGACCCTCGGCGGCGAGCTCCTCGAGAGGAGCGGAGCGATTACCGGCGGCCACTACAGGCCGAGGGGCAAGCTCTCAATCAACACCGACGAGCTTAGGAGAAAGGTCGAAGCCCTCGATAGGGAAAGGGAAGCCCTCGAGTCTGCAATCAACGCTCTCAAGCTCGAGATTAAGGGCCTTCAGAACGAGCTCTTTGAGATGCGCATGAGGAGAAGCGACCTCAGTAAGGATCTGCAGGTTATTCAGCGCGAGCTCGACAGGCTCCTCGCGGAAGACAAAGCTTTGAAGGAGGAAATCGAGGAGAGCGAGAGGCTCATCGAGGTTCTCGAGAAGAAGATAAGCGACACCAAGGGCGAGATGGCCAAGCTGAGGGGCAGGGTAGAGAGGCTTGAGAAGAAGAAGGATAAGCTCAAGAAGGCCCTGGAAAATCCTGAGGCGAGGGAGCTCAACCAGAAGATACGCGAGGTCGAGCACGAGATAAGCTCTCTCAGGGAGGAGCTGAGCAAGGTCGAGTCAAAGCTTGAGGGCCTTGAAGTAAGAATTAATGAGGAGCTCCTTCCAAGGAAGGCTGACCTTGAGGAGGAGATAGAGGGCCTCATCAACAGAATAAATGCCCTCAGGAGCAACATAGCGGAGAACGAGAAAGCCATAGCGGAGTTCGAGAAGGAGCTTGAGGAGCTCAGGAAAGCTGAGGAGAACGTTAAGGATGAACTCAAAGAGCTCCGCGAGAGGCGCGAGAGGCTTAGGAACGAGATAGTTGAGCTCCGCGCTGAGAAGGAAGAGCTCACGAACAAGCTCCAGAACCTCAGGATAGAGGCCAACACGCTGAAGATACGCCTCGCCCAGTACGAAGCCACGCTGAAGGAGAAGCAGACCGAGCTTAAGCACTTCGATGCGAAGCTCATCAAGTCTATAAAGGAGATACCGCTCGAGCTCGAGGCTCTGAAAGAGGAAATAGAGCGCATGGAGGAGGAGATACGCTCGCTCGAGCCAGTCAACATGAAAGCCATTGAGGACTTTGAGGTAGTTGAGCGCAGATACCTCGAGCTCAAGAGCAAGCGCGAGCAGGTCGTTGCAGAGAAGGAGAGCATAGAGGAGTTCATCGAGGAGATAGAGGGCCAGAAGAGGAACGTCTTCATGCAGACACTCAACGAGATCGCCAAGAACTTCTCCGAGCTCTTCGCCAAGCTCTCGCCGGGTGGAAGCGCGAGGCTCATCCTCGAAAATCCCGATGACCCCTTCGCAGGTGGACTGGAGATAGAAGCCAAGCCAGCCGGCAAGGACGTCAAGAGGATTGAAGCCATGAGCGGTGGCGAGAAGGCCTTAACCGCTTTAGCGTTCGTCTTCGCCATACAGCGCTACAAACCCGCCCCGTTCTACCTCTTCGATGAGATAGACGCCCACCTGGACGATGCAAACGTCAAGCGCGTTGCTGACCTGATAAAAGAGGCCTCAGAGAACAGCCAGTTCATCGTCATAACGCTCAGGGATGTCATGATGGCCAACGCAGAGAAGATAATAGGTGTCTCCATGAGGAACGGTGTTTCCAGGGTCGTCGCGCTCAGCCTTGAGAAGGCCATGAAGATACTCGAGGAGGCAAGGAAGAAGAGCGAGGCCGAGCACGCCGAGATGTTCGGCCATCTAAGCGGGTGAGAACCATGGAATCCCGCAGGGAAGAGGAAATCACTCCCGTTGATATACTCCTTCAGCTCGTCCAGATGGGAAAGGTGGATCCGTGGAACATTGACATAGTCGATCTTACAGAAAAGTACATCGAAAGGCTCAGGGAGATGAAGGAGCTCGACCTCCGTGTTTCCGCGAGGGCCATCTTAGCTGCTTCAATCCTCGTCAGGATGAAGAGCGAAGCTTTGCTGTACGCGGACGAGAAAGAGGAGGAAGAGAAGCACGAGGAGCACATCCGCGTCGAGGTCGAGCCTCTGGCACCTCCGCTCAGGAGGGTGGAGCGCTACTACACCTTCGATGACCTGCTGGATGCCCTCATGGACGCGCTGGAGGAGGCGGAAAAGCGGAAGCCGAGGAAAAAGAAGAAGGTCGAGATAGAGGAGGAGATATTCGTCGTCGATGACTTCAGAGTTGACATTGAGAAGCACGTCAACAGGCTCCACGAGATAGTCAGGAAACTCTACAGCGAGACCAGGGAGCCGATAAGGTTCTGGGACCTGGTCTTTGACCCCAGTCCGAAAATAGTTGCCAGGACCTTCCTCTACCTTCTCTTTCTCTCCAACATGGGCAAGGTCGAGCTGATTCAAGAGGAGCCCTTCGGGGAGATACTGGTGGTGCCGGTGGAGGAGAGCGCTTAGCCTTGTCCCTAGGAACAGAGCACTGAACAAGCTCGACGTAGTGAAGGCGTTGAGAAGTTAAGTTTTTGGTCTTTGGTTTTTCTCTCTACACTATCAAAAATCAAAAAGATAAGTGGGGATATTAGAGGTTGGGACTTTTGATAGGTTCCTTCAGGAAAGAAGTATTTACCGGAACTTTATCCCATAATATTCACTTAGCTCTTTAATTTCAAACTCGTTCTCTTTGGCCCAAGCGAGAGCTTTTGACAGCTCATAAGCCAGGTTTGCATCTAAAACAATTGGGACGTTTAAGTCTACTGCAGTTCTCCTTACCTTGTAATCCCTGTCTTTTGCATAGCCAGAGGTCATCACCAAGTCGATCTTACTGTTTTTCATTAACGCTACTGCCTTCTCTTTGCTTATGGGGTTTCCGATGCTTAGGCTGTTCTCCAGCGTAAATACTTCGTAGCCGAGAGATTCAAGAATCTTAGCTGTTTCGCTTAGCTTATCTTTTTCTCTTCCATAGCCGTAGACTAATATGCTCTTTTCGGGCATTCTGTTCGGCTTCACTGAGAGCCAGCTCTTAAGCAGTGCATCCTCGAATTCGCTACCGAGAGCTGCTACCTCTCCCGTGGAACGCATTTCTGGGCCTAAGAATGGATAAGCGTTTTGGAGCTGAGACCACGAGAACTGTGGACTTTTCACAGCGAAAGCCTTTGGAGGTATCTCATAGTATTTGTACTTCTCACCAATTGAGAGCTTCCCATCAAATACCGCCTGAGCCGCTAACTCCATTAAATTTACGCCTCTTGCTTTGCTTGAGAATGGCATTGATCTGCTCGTTCTTAAGTTTAGTTCAAGGACATAGACGTCATCGTTTACCAAGAACTGTATGTTGAACGGCCCTCTAATTCCTAAAGCCAAAGCAAGTTCTAAAGCGATTTCCTGCATCTTTTTAACTTGCTTGGGTTTTAGATAGCGGTAAGGCGTCACCATCGTAGCGTCTCCACTGTGAACACCGGCTTTTTCTATGTGCTCCAGAGTAACGCCGACAACCCTCTTTCCATCTGACACAGCATCTATCTCAGCTTCCATGGCATCTAAGAATTTTGAAACCACCACTGGGTGTTCTGGAGACACATTTGCCGCTAAGGAGAGGTATTCTCTCAGCTCTTTCTCATTGTAGGCAACTTTCATTGCAGTTCCGCTCAAAACGTAGCTTGGCCTTATCATAACTGGATACCCAACTTCCTCGGCGAACTTTAAGACCTCTTTGACGCTCCTCGCAGTTGTCCAAGGCGGCTGCTTTATTCCCAAATCTTCGAGGAGTTTGGAGAACTTCGCTCTGTTTTCAGCTACATCAACACTCGTTCCTCTCGTTCCCAAAAGCCTAACTCCATTCTGCTCAAGCTTTTTAGCCAAGGAATTAGCTAACTGTCCGCCAGCAAAGGCAACGACACCTTTGGGCTTCTCAAACTTGTAGATGTCCAAAACTCTCTCAAGGGTTATCTCCTCGAAATAGAGCTTATCATTAATGTCCCAGTCTGTTGAAACTGTTTCGGGGTTATAATTAAGCACGATAACCTCATACCCCATCTTCTTTGCTGAATTTGCAAAATTCACAACTGCCCAATCAAACTCAACGCTGACACCTATCCTAAAGACTCCAGCACCCAAAACCAAAACTTTTGGCTTTTCCGTGTGAGGAATGTCGTTTTCTTGGGCATCATAGGTCATGTACAGATAATTTGTCTTTGCAGGAAATTCTCCAGCCAAAGTGTCAATCTGCTTCACGAAGATTTTTGGCTTCGTGAATTCCTTCAACTTCTTACCCACTAACCTCTCTATTTGCTTATCGCTGAAGCCGAGCTTCTTCGCTTCACTTATAAGCTCTTCAGTTGGGTTCCTCTTTAGCTCTTCCGCCACTCTAACAAGGTCTTCGATTATGTAGAGATAAAAGCGGTCTATTCCAGTGACTTCATAAATCTCATCAATGCTTGCCCCCAGCTTTAATGCTTTAGCTATGTGCATTGGCATGTAAGGTTCATAGTTCTTTATTCTCTTCATAACTTCTTCCAAGGGTTCTTCCTTTTCGTAATATTCACCAATCAGCTCATCTCCAATATCAACCATTCTAATTGCCTTTTGGAATGCCTCGTGCAAGTTTCGTCCTATTGCCATAACTTCTCCAATGCTCTTCATCTCCGAATTTATCCTCTTGTTTGCGTTCTCAAACTTCTCTAGGTCCCATCTCGGAACTTTAACGACAACATAATCTAAGCTCGGCTCAAAGGCCGCTGTAGTAACTCCAGTTACACCATTCAAGAGCTCATCTAAGGTGTAGCCCAAAGCAAGCTTTGCCGCTATATAGGCTAAAGGATAACCCGTTACCTTGCTCGCTAACGCAGATGAGCGGCTCATCCTTGGATTTGTCTCGATTATGTAAAACTCCTCAGATTTCGGGTTTAAAGCCAACTGGACGTTGCACTCGCCAACTAAACCTATTGCTTCAGCAACCTTTATTGCCGCGCTCCTTAGGAGTTGATACTCCCTGTTAGTAAGGGTTTGAGAGGGAGCGACAACTATGGAATCTCCAGTATGAACTCCCATCGGGTCAAAGTTCTCTAAGCATGCAACGGCAACGGCATTTCCGTTTTTATCCCTCACAACTTCAAACTCTATCTCTTTCCAGTGATAGAGGTATTTCTCGACCAAAACCTCGCCAATCTCACTCTGAGCGAAAGCCCTAATTATATAGTTTTCAAACTCTTTCCTATTCCAAGCAACGAAAGAGCCTCTACCGCCGAGGTTGAAGCTCACCCTAACGATGACAGGGAAGCCAATCTTCTCCGCTATTTCAATTGCTTCTTCAACGCTTTTAGCCGCTCCGCTTGGTGGTATTGGGAGACCAGCTTTTATCATTGTCTCCCTAAACCTTTCTCTATCCAAGGCTTTCTTTATGCCTTCTATGGGTGTGCCAAGGACTTTAACACCGTATTTATCCAAAATTCCGCTTTCATAGAGTGCTACACCCAAAGATAAGGCACTTTGCCCACCAAAGCCTAACAAAATTCCATCCGGCCTCTCTTTCTTTATAACTTCCTCAACAAATTTGACATCCAGAGGAAGGAGGTAAACTTTGTCCGCCATCTCATGGCTAGTCTGGATTGTAGCAACGTTTGGGTTTACTAAGATGGTTTCAATGCCTTCTTCTTTTAGGGCTTTTAACGCCTGACTCCCGCTGTAATCGAATTCAGCAGCCTCACCAATCTTTATTGCACCGGAACCCAAAACTAAGACTTTAGAAACCATGGGCATCACCTTTGATTAGTTTTGCAAAAAGGTCAAAGACCCAAGTTGAATCTAAAGGCCCGGGAGAAGCCTCGGGGTGGAATTGGGTCGCTATAATCGGTTTATTTGGATGATAAATTCCCTCAACGCTCTTATCGTCGAGATTAATCATCCAGACTTTAAATTCGTTCAAGCTTTCGGGCTTTACCGCGTAGCCGTGGTTTTGCGTCGTTACAAAGACCTTTCCTGTTTTTAGGTCTTTGACTGGCTTGTTAATTCCTCTGTGGCCGTATTTAAGCTTGTAAATCTCCGCACCGTCAGCTAAAGCCAATATTTGACTGCCTAAGCATATCCCCATTGTAGGGACGTTGTACTCAATTACAGCTTTAGCCTTCTCCACCAACGTCTCTAGCAGAGCTGGATTTCCTGGTCCATTGCTTAGGAATATCCCATCGGCGTTAAATTCCTCGAAGGCCTTTATTGGGTCGTAGGTGTAAGGTATCCTTATGACCTTAAAGCCTCTCTTTAAGAATTCTCGCAGGATACCATACTTAATCCCACAATCAACCACAACAACGGTCTTATCTGCTTTTTTGGGTTCATGAATTATTATTTCTTTTGGAGTCACCTTATCAACGAAATTTGCTTCATCATAACTTAGCTTTCTGACCTTCTCCATGATCTTTTCAAGCTCTTCCTTCTCATAATCACCAACGGCTAAAGCTCCCATCATAACTCCTTTTTCCCTTATCTTCTTAACTAACGCCCTTGTATCAACGCCCTCTATCCCTGGAATTCTTTCTTTTTTGAGCCACTCGTCTAAGCTCATTTCGCTTGCCCAGTGGCTTGGTCGCATGAGTTTTGAAATCACGTAACCTTCAACTTGAATTTTATCTGACTCATAGTGGAGGGGAATGCCATTTTCCCTGATTTCTTTACTTGGCACGCCGTAGTTTCCAATTAGTGGATAGGTCATGACCAGAATTTGTCCCTTGTATGATGGATCCGTTAATGACTCTGGATAACCGACCATTGCTGTTGTAAAGACCACCTCTCCGAACTTGACTCCCTCGGCCCCGAATCCCTTTCCCTCTACAATGGTCCCATCTTCTAATAAGAGATAAGCTTTCACTTAGACCACCTACTAATTTTTGCTCTCATAATTATAGACGTAAATCCGTCCAATTATTCATTTTTGCAATGCTAATATCAACAGGTTAATGTTAAAAGTTTAAGCTTGTTGAAGTCTTCTTCGAGCGTTTTTTCTACCATTTCAATGTATTCTATGACTTTCTCTGGATTTGGGAGCCTATAACGGGCTTTTAATTCCCTCCTCTAGACTAACTTCAATTCCATATTTCTCCCTAACCTTAGGTTGGGAATCCTCTTCCCGCCGCGTTCAACGTAGTCCTTTATCAGCTCCCGGCGGTTGTAGCCTTTCGTAATGGTCTTGAGAATAGTGACGTTTGGCTCAGAACACGAAGTATAGGTTATGGCACCGTTACTAAGTTACGCCCCAGTTACCTAAGTGCTTTTCGCTCCTCTCTCTTCCCTCTTCGCCGGTCTCAGTGTTATCACCAGCAAGGGCTCCTCGCTGCCAACGTACAGCGAGCGCTTCTCTCTGTTGAGGTAGAAGCAGTATTCGCCCTCCGGAATTAGCTCAAGGAACTTTCTCGGGAGTGTTTCCCTCACGAGCTTGTCATCGAGAAAGACGCACTCGTAGGGCCTGCTTATCCCATCCACGCGCTCCTTTATCTCTTCTAGCGTGAGCCTCTCGCAGTCCAGCCTCGAGCAGACGAGGGACTTCCTCCCATCTGTGAAGATCACTATCCGCTCGTTCACCTCTATCCTCCTGGAGCGGTCGAGGAAGTCCCAGAGCTTTTCATAAATCCGTTCGAGCCTTCTCCTCTTGGCGAGCCTCTTGGCTAACCTCTCCTTCGCGTGATGGGTGAGGAGCATGCCTGGAGTTCGTCCGAGAGTTTATAAACTTCGCCGGGGAGGTAGGAATATGTATCTCCGCAGGGACCTCATCCAGCCCAGGGTTTATCAGGAGGTCATCTACGCGCGGTGTAAGGAAAAGAACTGTCTCGTTGTCCTGCCGACAGGGTTAGGAAAGACTCTCATCGCCATGCTCATAGCAGACTACCGCCTCTCCAAATACGGTGGCAAAGTCCTCATGCTCGCTCCGACGAAGCCGCTTGCGGTTCAGCACGCTGAGAGCTTCAGAAAGCTCTTCAACCTCCCAGCAGATAAGATAAACGTTCTCACGGGCGAGCTTTCCCCGAAGGAGAGGGCCGAAATCTGGGAGAAGAGCGTTGTAATCACGGCAACCCCGCAAACGATAGAGAACGACGTTTTAACGGGGCGGATTTCTCTTGAGGACGTTGTCCTGCTCGTCTTCGATGAGGCCCACCGGGCAGTGGGCAACTATGCCTACGTTTTCATAGCTAAGGAATACCTCAAAACTGCCAGAAATCCCCTCGTCCTTGGCTTAACGGCCTCCCCTGGAAGCGACGAGGGGAGGATAAGGGAGATAATTGAAAACCTCGGCATCGAGCACGTCGAGGTTAGAACCGAGAGCTCACCCGACGTGAAGCCCTACGTCCAGAGGGTGGCCTTCGAGTGGGTTAAGGTAGAGCTCCCTGGCATCTACAAGGAGGTTCGCTCCCTGCTCAGGGAGATGCTCAAGGAAAGCCTCAAGCCCCTCGCCCAGTTCGGGCTGGTCAGTTCTTATTCGCCGGACATCTCGAAGAGAGAAGTTCTTCAGGCGGGCTCGAAGATAAACGCGGAGGTAGCAAAGGGCAACTATGAAGTTGGAAGGCTGAGGATGTACCAGGCTAAAGCAGTCAAGCTCCAGCACGCGATTGAGCTCTTGGAAACGCAGGGTTTGACGGCTCTGCAGGCCTACCTCAAAAAGCTCCGCGAGGACAAGAGGACGAAATCGAGCAAAGAGCTCATGGATGACCCCCGCATGAGGAAGATTATCTACCTCCTCGTCCAGGCGAAGGAGCTTGGCGTAGACCACCCAAAGATGGAGAAACTGAAGGGGCTCGTCAAGGAGCAGCTGAGCAAAAAGCCGAACTCTAAGATAATCGTCTTCACGAACTACAGGGACACTGGTAAGAAGATAGTGGAAGAGCTGAGGAGCATGGGAATCAGCGCCGAGCGCTTCATAGGCCAGGCAAGCAGGAGCAACGACAAAGGAATGAGCCAGAGGCAGCAGAAAGAGGTTCTCGAGAGGTTCTCACGCGGGGAGTTCAGCGTTCTGGTCGCCACGAGCGTCGGTGAGGAAGGCCTGGACGTTCCCGAAGTGGATTTGGTCGTATTCTATGAACCAGTGCCTTCCGCTATAAGGAGCATCCAGAGGCGCGGGAGGACAGGCAGACACAGGCCCGGAAGGGTAGTAATCCTCATGGCCAAAGGAACGCGCGACGAGGCCTACTACTGGAGCTCCAGGCGGAAGGAGAAGGGCATGTTTGAGGCGATTAGGAAGATCGCCCGTGAGCTTGAGGCCGAGATGAAGGAGAGGGAGGATATGAAGAGGGGTAAGATTACTTCCCTCGATGCTTTTCTAAAGCCCAAGAAGAAGCCGGCTGAAGAAAAAGCCGAGGGAATTGAGGAGGCTGAGAAGCCCTCTGAGGAGAAAGTGGAGAAACACGAAAAGGCCGAGCCCTCGAAGGAGGGAATCTACGAGAAGCTCCCGATAAAGCCCGTTTTCGTTAGAAAGCCGAAGGGGATAGTCGTTTACGTTGACAGCAGGGAGCTAAGAAGCGGCGTGCCAAAGCATCTCAGGGAGCTCGGCGCCGAGGTTGAGGTGAAAACGCTTGACGTTGCCGATTACGTGGTGAGCGAGGAGGTCGGAATAGAGCGCAAGAGCGCCAACGACTTCATCCAGTCCATAATAGACGGCCGCCTCTTCGACCAGGTGGAGAGGTTGAAGAGGGCCTACGAGAAGCCCGTGATAATCATCGAGGGGCAGCTCTACGGCATAAGAAACGTCCATCCCAATGCGATTAGAGGCGCTATAGCGGCTGTTACGCTCGACTGGGGAGTTCCGATACTCTTCTCCTCGGGTCCGGAAGAAACTGCCCAGTTTATCTATCTCCTAGCCAAGCGCGAGCAGGAGGAGAGGAAGAAGGAGGTAAGGCTCAGGAGCGAGAAGAAGGCCCTAACTCTCGCCGAGAGGCAGCGGTTGATAGTCGAGGGACTGCCCAACGTCTCGGCCACCCTGGCGAAGAGACTCCTTAAGCACTTCGGCAACGTCGAGAGGGTTTTCACCGCCACGGAGGAGGAGCTCCAGGAAGTTGAGGGCATCGGGCCGAAGAAGGCGAGGGAGATAAGGAAGGTGATAACGGCACCTTATGTGGAGGAAGATTAAAGCAGACAGAGTCCGTGGGTTTCGCCGCCGACGCTTACTGCAACCTTTGGCCCATCATCCATTGCTGGCATGTACCCATTGGTCCTGAAGACCAAAACGAGGTAGTTGTTCATCTTAAAGGTTGAAAAGCTCACTTTAATTGGGTTGCCATTCTCTATTTCCCCACTGCTCTCCCTGTAAACCAGCTCCCACTCCGCCGGTGGCTGGAAGCTCAGCCAGTTGATGTTGTTAAGCCCGTTGAGGTCAGATAGGCTTATGAAGAAAACCACCCATTAGAACAGTCAACAACATTCCGCCAGCGCTTGCCGAAGGCAAGGGCTGTTAGTGTGCCCCCGGGGAGCGAAGGGAGGTCACAGCTCGCCGAGGCGCTCTCCTCCCCGCGGTTTCCCGGGGGCGTTATGGTGTTAGCCATCCGGAAACTTAAGCTTTACCTCGTGACGATGGCGTTCACTCCAGCCGCCGCGAGGGTTAGTAGCTCGAAGACCTTGTAGGCTTCCTCCACGGTTTTTGCCTCGAACTCGACAGTCTTTCCGTCCAGTCTCTTGATGAACGGGAGAAGTTCAGCGGTATCTGCCATGTCGCTCCTCAGGAAGCGGACCCTAACGTTCACTGGCTCCTCCGTTTTCAGCGGCTTTGCCTCACCGTTCTTGAGCCTCTCAACGGCCCTGGCAATCCCCTCCTGGAGCTCCCCTCTGAGCCTCACCATGCTTGGACTTTTGGCTGCATAGCGTGAGGGCGATTCCTTGAATGCCACTCCCTCAACCCACGGGGTGAACCTCTTAACGTCCTCCTCGATGAGCCTCCTGTCACCGCCGACGAGGATTACGGGAACTCCCCAGCTCCCGAGGAGGTAGGCGTTCAGGAGGAACTCGCTGACCTCGACGCCGTTTATCTCGAGCCTGTCTATCGAAGCCCCGCTGTAGGTGTGGTCAAAGGTTGCGTAGCTCGTTCCGGCTTTGGCGTGGTAGCCGAGGAAGAGCGCTGCATCGCTTCCCTTGGCGAAGGCCACCATGCTCAGGGGCCTTGGAAAGCCCCTAACAAGCTCTACGTACTCGGGCATTTCCTCTGGGATGACGTTCACCATCGGGCCGTGGCTGTCGGCAACTACGACCTCATCGAAGCCGTTCCTGTGGAGGGCCTCTGCGGTTACCTTAACTATCTCGGTCGCTATCCTTCTGGCCTCGTTGTAGAGGGCCCCTTTAACGAAGAGGTGCTCCCTGCTGACGATGTAGGGGAGCCCCTCAAGATCGACGGAAATAAAAGCGCGCATGGGCATCACCAAGATAAAAATCGAAACGATAAAAGAAAAGTCTTGCGGTGGCTTTTCATAACCTCTGGGAATATTCCTGATAGGATTCGATAATCCACGCTCATGAAAAAGGTTATATAGACCTTCTTTCATAAAATAAAGCGGTGATGGGTATGCAAATTGTTGAACTTGACATAAGATTGCCCTATGAGGGCAGGGGAAAAATTTTAGGCCGGTTGTATGAAAAGGTTAGGGGCAAGATTCGCGACATACACTTCTTCCCGCCCGATGTGGAGGGTATAAGTGAAATTAGAATGGAGATAGTCGAGGACGACGCTCCCAAGCTTCTCTCGGAGCTCAGAAAGATAATTAAGAAAGGAACCGTCACTTTTAAGGTCCTCTCCGAGGCTTGACTTTATCCTTTGATTCCTCTTATTATGCTCTCCAGCCTCTTCTTAGCCTCTTCCAGCGAGCCGGCTTTCTCTATTGCAGTTCCCGTAACGATTATATCTGCCCCCGCCTTTACCGCAGTTCTGGCCTGCTCCCCGCTCCTTATTCCCCCGCCAACTATTAGCGGGACGTCTATAACCTTCTTGACGACGGCTATCATCTCCGGCGGAACTGGCTCGGGGGCACCGCTTCCTGCCTCGAGGTAAACGAGGCGCATCCCTAAGTACTGGCCGGCCAAAGCGTAGGCCGCAGCCAGTTTTGGCTTGTGCCTTGGGATAGGCTTTGCATCGCCGACCCATCCGACGGTTTCTCCAGGCTCGATTATGAGGTAGGCCATTGGAATCGGCTCTATTCCGTAGCGTTTCACCTGGAAGGCCCCAAGAGCCTGGGCACCGGTTATGAAGAAGGGATTCCTCGAGTTAAGCAAGCTCATGAAGAAGATAGCATCTGCGTACTTGTTTATGCCTCCGTGGGAGCCCGGAAAGAGTATGACCGGAAGGCTGGAGCTCTCCTTTATCGCCCTTACAACACCGTCGAGGACGTCCCCCTCGGCCCCAGTTGAGCCCCCTATCATAATCGCATCGACTCCAACTTCCTCGCTCATCTCTGCTATTTTTCCGGCCGTTTCTGGGCCAATGTCGTCTGGATCGAGGAGAACGAAGTGGAGCTTTTCCTTCTCAAGCTTCTCATGAATGTAAGATTCAACCTTTCCGAGTTTGAGATTCATTTTCCTCACCGAATTCCATAATCTCCTCCCCACTTTTAACCCTTTTCCACTTCAGGCCGAGCTTCCTTAGAATTTCCATCAAAATCTCGTCGGGCTCTCTCTCGAAGCGGTAGAGGTTTGTGCTGACCTTAACATCTCCAGCGCCGAAGCCCTCAACGGGTTCACCATGGAGCGAGACCTCCACAGAAAGCTTCTCTTCCAGTTTCTCATCACTCGGTATCAAGTATGCCCTCAGCAACTCGGCATCCTTCAGCAGGAAGTCTATGTGCCAGTGGAGCTTCTTCTCCCTTCTGAAGTGCCTCGCAACGCGTTTTTCCAGGGAGTTCATGGCCGAGCCGACGTAAACGTAGTAGCCCCCCTTCAGAGAAAACGTCCTGCCTTTCGTCGCTATTTCCTTATCCTTGTCGAGCAATATAACCAAAAAGTAAGAGCCCTTCATGTTAGGGGCTCCCACTCAGGGTTTATAAACCCTCGACCCGTAGTCCAGTTAGGTGTTGGTATGGACGAGCAGAAGAAGAAACGCCCCATTGACGAGTTCGCTTGGCAGGAGTACGATAAGGAGGAATTCAAGGAGACCTTTCCTAACCTCTATGAGGAGCTTGAGGGGGGAGGCGTTCCGATAGACGCTTACAGAACCGACGAAAGGGAGGCCATTGTCGAGGAAGACGAGCTCATGGATTTCACCGGCTACAACCCAACCATCATCGATTTTCTGAGGAGGTGCGAGACTGACGAGGAAGCGCTCGAAATCATCAATTGGATGGAGGAGCGCGGTGAGATAACCCACGAGATGGCCAAGGAGCTCAGGATAACCCTCGTCGAGAAGGGTGTTAGGGCCTTCGGTCCCAAGAAGGAGTGGGGTTGGTACGAGCGGCACAGGAAGCGGGAGTGAAGGGTCTTTTTAATTCTCTGGGGCCTTATTGCAACCTTCCACGGCCCCAAACCAGCCTTTGACCGCGGCCGTCTCTTTCAATTCTTCTGGGGTCTTATTGCAACAGGAAGGTGGGGGAATGAAAGGAGACACGCGCGGGTTTCAATTCTCCTAGAGTCTTATTGCAACAGACTATAGCCGGGAACGAAAGACAGCTTAAGAAATACTTTCAATTCTCCTAGAGTCTTATTGCAACACCCTGAAGCCTAAATACTTCAAGAGGCGTCAGCTTACTTTCAATTCTCCTGGAGTCTTATTGCAACGCTCACTGACGACGACCTCTTTGACATCATCAACTACCTCATCTTTCAATTCTCCTAGAGTCTTATTGCAACGTCAATGCCCACATCCGGATTAGCCATCGTAACAATCCTTTCAATTCTCCTAGAGTCTTATTGCAACTATAGCAAATGACGAACCACCACCCTACGCACTACTACTTTCAATTCTCCTAGAGTCTTATTGCAACTGTCATTGTGCATGATGTCAGGGGCCATGACTAGCTTCTTTCAATTCTCCTAGAGTCTTATTGCAACAAGGACTAGACTCTTGTCAGGGCTTTTAACGATCTGCTTTCAATTCTCCTAGAGTCTTATTGCAACTGTACGTCCCAGCCGTGTCGTAGACCCTGATGTAGTCCTTTCAATTCTCCTAGAGTCTTATTGCAACCTTATTTTATTTTTTCTCGTGGAACACTTACTATCACTTTCAATTCTCCTAGAGTCTTATTGCAACAATTATGTCTTGAAGGCGCTTTTTTATGCCCTCAATACTTTCAATTCTCCTAGAGTCTTATTGCAACCATCTACAGAGACAGGAGAGTGATACAATGATAACCGCTTTCAATTCTCCTAGAGTCTTATTGCAACTTGGTGTAGTTGGTTGTGATGTTCGAGACGACAGTCCCGCTTTCAATTCTCCTAGAGTCTTATTGCAACACATCGAAGTCGTTGAGGCCTTTGAGGTATTGGGTGCTTTCAATTCTCCTAGAGTCTTATTGCAACGTTGTTTTTGCGTTTTAGGAAGTCGTTAATGAACTCGACTTTCAATTCTCCTAGAGTCTTATTGCAACAGTTATCACAAGAATTCAACTGAGTCTTTTAAGGTGCTTTCAATTCTCCTAGAGTCTTATTGCAACCGACAAGAACGATGACCGCCTGTGGATCCACGTCCTTGCTTTCAATTCTCCTAGAGTCTTATTGCAACAGGGCGGCTTTTTCCCTCATTTGTCTCTAAAAGCTGTAAGCGACCTTGAATCTTATAAGTCTTTTGATAATGGTGCAGTTTCGGGGGTTGGAGATGCCTCCATTCGGGTACCATTCGTAGGTTAATTTCCGGTTCTCTCCAACGTTGCGACTCTAAAGACTTCATGCACACCCATGTCCATGAGACTTCCAACGGCTTGTGAGGTCTTGAAATTTGAAAACTGGCTCTCCTGCCGGTTTAATGCCTCAAATATTCGCTTTTGTTGGGGAACGGCGCTAAAGCCCTATCCAGATGCCCTTTTGCAGATTTTCGAAAAATATTAGTTACACTTTTCCTGGAAGTTGTTACATTTTGTTCGATTGTTATGAAATGCTCCTGGGGGCTTCCAGCGCTCTCTGATGAACTTAAATGGCAAAAAGCGGACTAAAAACACGGAACTCCAGAAATAGGGTGATAAAAACGAGAAACGAAAATTCTGCGGCCCTCAGATATTGCCGATCCGCTGGAGAACCATTCCCTCAATTCTTATTGGCTCGGCCCTCCTGGCAAAGACTATCGCCTGGTCGAGTCTCACCTCGCTCTCGGCGTAGATGGTGAAGAGCGGGTCTCCTTCCTTGACTTTCTCACCGACCTTGACGTAGAGCTCTATTCCAGCCCCCTTGTCCTCCGGTGCTCCGGCAGCTCTCGCTATACCCGTTATTGCCTTGTTGTCTATCGAGGTGATATAACCGCTCGTCGGCGCGGTAAAGGTGTAGGTCTTGTCACCGATTAGAATGTCGTCGGGCTTGATGTCTGGGTTTCCGCCCTGTTCCTCGATGATTTCACGCATCTTCTGGTATGCCTTACCGCTTTCGAGTATCTCACGTGCCATCTTCTTACCCATTCCCGCTGGTGCAACACCGCCCATCTCAAGGAGGATTCCTGCAAGCCCGGTGGCCTTCTCTATTAGGCTTCCGGGGCCTTTGCCGGTCATCAGAGCCTGAAGGGCCTCTCTTGCCTCAAGAGCCGGGCCGACCGTGTGGCCTATCGGCTGGCCTCCGTAGGTTATGGCAACCTCGACGTACTGGCCGAGCCTCTTTCCAAGCTCTATGAAGTCCCTCGCCAGTGAGCGGGCCTCATCAACGGTCTCGACCTTGACACCCTTGCCGGTGGGGATGTCTATAAGGACGTACTGGCTGCCCATGGCGTATTTCTTTGACATTATGCTCGCCAGCATGAGGCCAGTCGGGTCAATGCTGAGCGCGCGCTCGGACTTTATCGTGATGTCATCGGCTGGGGCGAGGTTCAGAGCCCCTCCCCAGACAAGGCAAGCCCCTATCTTCTCGACTATTCTCTTTATCTCGTCTAGGCTGAAGCTGACCTCCGCAAAGACCTCGACAACGTCGGCCGTCCCTGCAGCGCTGGTGATGGCCCTCGAAGAGGTCTTTGGTATGGTCAGGCCTGCTGCTGCCACTATCGGGACAACCAGGATGTTGGTCTTGTTTCCTGGGACACCACCGATGCTGTGAACGTCCATGATGGGCTTTCTGTCTATGTCGAGCATGTCTCCAGTTTCTGCCATCGCTATTGTTAGGGCAGCTATCTCATCCATGTCGAGGCCGTTTATCTCAAGTGAGGTAACAAACGAGCTTATCTCTATGTCCCTGAGCTTTCTGTCGACGATGTCCTTGACTATTGCCTCTATCTCGACCTTTCTGAGCTTCTCTCCCCTCATCTTTTTCTTTATGTAGCGGACACTCTCCGGGGTTCCCCCGGGCACTACAGTGACGATTTCACCATCGGAGAAGTTGTGGAGCTGAAGTATGTCCTTGCTGACTCCTATCTCCCCCTCTTTTACGAGGTTGCTGATAACAACACTACCATAGACGGTCTTCTTTCCGGCTTCAAGTTTGACGAGGTCATCTGGGTGGAGTTTTACCTTTTTTGCCTCCTTCTCGTTGATAAAGACCGAGTATCTACCGCTGTACATGTCCAATATCCTGACCTTTGCCTTCATTTTTATCCCTCCCGTCTGCTCACGAGTTTCCCATATTGGACAGAAGAGTACTTAAATGTTTTCAACGAAAAATGGGTTAAAATGTGCTCAGTCGTCCATAAAGCTAACAGACAAATGTAAAAAGATGGGTTAGCTGCTGAGGCCATGTCCGTACTCTGCAATAGAAGGAACTTCTCCATGGAATTCCCCAGTGTTCAGGAGAACTCTGATGATGTCCGGCACGAGAGCCTTAATGGCTGGAGGTAAGAGGCCCTCCCCTTTAAGATAGTAGTTCACGACCTCACTCAGTGGGGCGCTTACAAGCTTTCCATTGAAGACGTGAACTACTTTATCATCGATCTCGACTATTCTGTCTGAATAGCCGAGCCTAACCTTCATAGCGCCCCACCTCCACTATGGGATTAGTAGAAGAGGGTTTTTAAAATTTAACGCCACAGAAATGTTTAATAACAAAAGTACCAAAAAGGCTCAGAGGTTTCGAACTTCTTCGTCTATAGACTCCTCGAGGGTTCTTTCCCACTCCTCGATATCAAAGTCAACGAGCTCGCTTTCAAGGTCTTCCTTGAGGCTGGTAACACGTCTCTTGAGGGCGTTCTTGGTCTCTTCGTCGTAGACGACGTAGTATGGGTTGTTCTTGGCGGAGAAGTAGAGCATTGTCAGCACAATGTTGAGGACTATGAGTATGACCACTACCCCATAGAGGATAACATTATCCATCATCTCTTCCCTCCAAACAGTGCTTTGAACACCCTCTTAATAGGACTCTCTGGTTCTGGGGCCTGCCACCTAATGCCAGCAAGCTTTGCTGCGAGCTGTTTGATTGCTATTGCCGCTGGGCTGGTTGGGTTCTTGATAACGAGCGGGACGCCGTAGGCACTCGCCCTTTTGACCTCGGGGTCCTCTGGTATCATGGCCAGCACTGGAACCTCGAGGATCGCCTCTATCTCTTCCTGGGTGAGCTCCGTCTTCTCGTTGGTAACCCTGTTGAGGATGGCACCGAGCGGGAGGGTTCCGAGTTTCTCGGCTATGAGTTTTGTCTTGAGCGAGTCAGTGATAGCTGAGATTTCAGGGTTAGTAACGATTATGAGCTCCTTACCTATGAGGAGAGCCGTAACAGATGTCATCTCAAGTCCTGCCGGAGCATCGATGAGAACAAAATCCGCCATCTGGCCTATCTCTCTGATGAGCTGCCTGAGTTTCTCCGGCTTGGCCTTCTTTATCTTCTCAAGGCTGAGACCGCCGGGAATTACTTTAACACCAGCGGGGCCCTCATATATCGCGTCCTTAAGGTCCGCCTCTCCAGCCAAGACGTCGTGGAGCGTTATTGGAATGTCCTCCATGCCGAGGACGAGGCTCAGGTTTGCCATTGTGATATCCGCGTCCAGCAGGATAACCTCCTTCCCGAACTGAGCCAGTGCAACACCCAGATTTGCAACCGTCGTTGTTTTACCGGTTCCACCCTTTCCTGACGCAAAAACAATTGAACGGCCTTCCAAAGTTAACACCTCCAGTATAAGCGGTAACTGCGCCCGTTCCTATTAAGCCTTTCTGGGTTTCCAATTTTATATGGAGTACAGTTTTTGCGTGTATGGAGTAGGATAACAATACTTTTATTTTTTGCGGTTCATCCAGCCGAGGAAAAGAAAAGATGGAAGAAAAGCCATTCGTTCCTTACTCTTTCTCAGCTTCTTTTTCGAGTTTTGCTCTGGCAACATCTGCGGTCTCAGCTAGACTCCTGAAGAGCTTGAGCATCTCCATTGGCAGCGTTAGTACTATTATATTGCTCTTGTCACTGGAGACGTCGCTTATCGTCTGGAGCGTCCTGAGCTGGAGTGCCATCGGATGTTCGGAGATTATCTCGGCAGCTTCTCTAAGCTTCTCGGCGGCCTGCCTCTCGGCCTCTGCCAGAAGGATTCTTGCTCTCCTCTCCCTCTCGGCTTCTGCCTGCCTTGCCATGGCCCTCTGCATTCCACTCGGCAGTTCGACATCCTTGATCTCGACGGTGCTGACCTTTATTCCCCACGGATCAGTTGCCTCGTCGATGATCTTTTGGAGCTGAATGTTGAGCTTATCCCTCTCACTGAGGAGCTCGTCGAGGTGGGCCTGGCCGATCACGCTCCTCAGCGTCGTCTGGGCAATCTGGCTGGTGGCCATTATGTAGTTGCGGACCTGGGTGACGGCCTTGATCGGGTCAATAACACGGAAGTAAACGACCGCGTTGACCCTGACCGGGACGTTGTCCCTGGTTATGGTTTCCTGAACCGGAACGTCGAGGACGCGCGTTCTGAGGTCCACTATAATGGCCTTTTCGAATATTGGTATGATGAAGAACAGACCTGGGCCTCTTGCTCCGACGATCCTACCAAGCCTGAAGATAACGGCCCTTTCGTACTCCTTGACTATCTTTATGGCGGAGGCCACAATAATCAAAACAAACAATAAAACAACGCCCAAAACCATTGTACTAACTGCCACCATCTAAATCTCCCTCCTTCGATACTATAAGTGTGAGTCCTTTAACCTCAACAACCCTGACCTTCTCCCCCGCTGGAATCCTGCTTCCGTCCTTGCTGATGGCCTTCCAGATCTCCCCGTGGATCCTGACTAGGCCTTCGGGGTTAAGCTCCTGGATGACTTTCCCTTCGGCTCCAACTAGCTCCTCCTTGCCTGCTTCCGGTTTTTTCCTCTGGGCCCTCACAACTGCTGCAGCGCCAAAGGCAAAGAAAAGCCCCAGCAGTATTGCCATGACGATGATGATTATCCTGAGCGTTTCATAAAGGGCGCCGCTCACCAAGTACTCACCCCCTCCTTTGCCAAAGAGCATTGTACCTCCAAGGATGAACGTAATAGTCCCTGCCACAGTGAAAAGGCCAAAGGTTGGCGTCAGGGCTTCGGCTATGAAGAATATCATCGCGAGGGCTATCAGAAGAAGCCCGGCGCTACTGTAGCCGAAGTATCCGAGGCCTATCAACCCAAGCACCAGCATTATGGCACCGATGGTCTCGGGCACATGCCATCCTGGAGTAAGAAAGCCGAATATTAGTCCTATGAAGCCGAGGTTCAGCAGTACGTAAGCTATCGTCGGGTCGGTTATGTATTTGATAACAGTATCCTTGAAGGACGGCTCCAGGTATACGACACGGGCGTCCCTGAGGTGCAGAACCACCTTTCCTCTGTCTTTAACTGGAATCTTCGTCTCCATTCCATCCGCCTTCTGGAGAAGGTCGTTAACGTCCGTTGCTATGACCTCTATGACACCATACTTAAGGGCCTCTTGCGATGTAACACTTCTGTCTTCAGTTATGAACTGTTCTGCAAGGGTAGCGTTCCTTCCGCTCATCTCGGCCAGCTCGCGCAGGTACGCTATGTAGAAGTTGACTATCTTGGGGGGTGCCTCTACTATGCTTCCGTTTGCACCGTAGCCGAGTATTGGCCTGCAGGCCCCAATGACGGTTCCGGGAGCCATGGCTATCAGGTGAGAGCCCAGGGCTATATACGTCCCCGCGGAAGCGGCCATTCCCCCTGAGGGATAGACGTAGATTATAACTGGAACCTTGGCGTTCTGTATCCTCATCACTATCTCCTGCATGGCGTCGGCCCTTCCTCCGGGAGTGTTGAGCTCGATGATGATCGCCGATGCATTGGCCTTCTCCGCCTCGGTGATGTACCTGTCGAACTGATCCACGGTGTAGCCGGTTATCATGCCGTCTATTTTGGCAACATAAACCGTGTTGCCCTGAGCGTGTGCAGTGGGGAGAAGCATTGCAAACAAGATGAGTACTATCAGTGCAGTTTTGAACCTCATCCCAACCGCCTATTATTAATACCACTACATAGTTTAAATCTTTTGCCTATCTTCCAAAAGTGATTTATAGGTTCAAGGCCAACCCCAGACCATGAGCCTGAGAACGCTCGTCAAACTTTACAGGGTCTCCAAGGGCGGGGAGAAAATAAGGAAAGCCTGGGAGCTCGTCCGTGAAGCGGCCAAATACTCTCACAACGAGCCCTACTGGGACTTTCTGAGGGAGACCTTCGACGTCCGCGCCGAGGAAATTAAGGATGCGATGCGCTTTCTGGAAGAATCCGGCGAGCTTGAAATCAAACGCTCCGTCGACGGCAAGAGGCTCTATGTTTCGACGCTAAAGGATATAAAGGAGAATCCAGTAAGGCTCGACCGATGGCTGAGGTTGACCTCAAAAAAGTAACCCACGAGATGATAAGGAACGGCACGTGGAAGTACGAGAGTGGAGTATTTTGGCAGGCCTTAGAGATAGGCATGGTCGGCTTCGATGGGGAGAACGTCATATTTCCAGACGAGTGGGGTAGAAAAGAGCGGAAAGATGCAAGGAAAAAGCTGGTCTTCATCCTCGGCCTTGATACTGACTTGGACTCCTTCTACAATGAAATAGCCGACTCAAAGTTCGCCTTTCTCATCGAGGAATTTTATGGCCTAACCGTTCCGGCGGCGCCGAGCCCTTACCAGGCCTTGGTTGAGGTCATAGCCCAGCAGCAGGTTAACTTCGAATTTGCCCAAAGGACTATAGCGAACCTCGTTCAGCTGGCCGGCAAAAGGATTGGTGACCTTTACGCCTTCCCGAGCGCTGAAAAGATAACGTCGCTGAGTGAAGAGGAGCTTAAGAAGGCAAAGCTCGGCTACCGCGCGGGATACATAAAGTCCCTCACGGAGCTCTACCTCAATGGCGAGCTGAACCTCGAGCTGTGGGACTGGAGCGAGGAGGACGCTATTAAATACCTCACGAAGTTCCGCGGAATCGGGAGGTGGAGCGCCGAGCTGTTCTTAGCCTATGGGCTGAGGAAGAACACATATCCCGCGGGCGACCTGGGGCTGAGAAGGGGGATAGCAAAGATTTTTGGAATGAGGGTAAAAGAGGTCAAGGAGAAGGACGTGAGAGAGCTCATCGAACCCCACGGTAAGTGGAAAGGGTTGCTGGCTTTCTACGTTCTCTGCTACGACAGGAAGACGGAGATGGAGCGGAAGAGAAAATGAACGAAATTCGGATAGTCTTACCCCGTGAGAAGTTCAAATCTCTGAAGGGCAAAGACATTGAAGCCCTTATCAAAGAACACCTTCCAAAAGTTGAGGAAACGTTGAAAGCCGAGCGCGAAGAGATTTTGGGGGAGAAAGTTAAAGCGCTGGAGGAGAAGCTCCGCGAGATGGAGAGCGAGCTTGAGGAGCTGAGAGAGTTTTACGAGAAGGCTTTGAAGGACAAAGAGCTCATGATGGCCGAGAGGGACAAGCTAAGGAAGGAGAACAAGGAGCTGAGGAAGCAGCTTGAAGAGAAAAAGAAAGAACTGGAGAAAGTTCACAAATCGTGAACGATTCGTTTATGGAGTGTGAACGAGGTGAAGCTCGTCATTAAACCCGAGAAGGGCTTCGGCAAAATCGAAATCGAGCTTGGCGAGGAGCTCTGGAGTGGAATTAAGAAGCTGAGCGAGAAGTATGCTGTCCCGCCGGAGAGGGTAATTGAAATCGCTCTCCTTGGTGAGTTTAAGATGCCCAAAGGGGAGCTTGAGGAGCTTGAGAAGAAGGTTGAGGAGCTTGAGGAGAAGGTGTGGGAGCTGGAGAAGGAGTACGCTCCGCTGCGCTTCAAGGCTTACGGCGTGAGCGAGGACAACAAAATCCTGGCAATCGAGCTATCCGGCCTTATCGCCGAGAACAACCAGCTCAAGCGCTTTTTGAGGCTCAAGCCAGAGCGCAACCTCGAGCTGAGAAAGCTTATATCCTACTACCTCCAATGAACGACCGCGGATGATGACAGCGAATTGCACCGAGCTTAGTGATGACGAGGACTGGCCCTGACGCCGCCCGGGGAGGCGGGTGACGAATCCAAGACGGGATGAGGAGAACCGATGATATACCCTATGAGCGCCGACGCCTCCTCGGGCGCTTTCTTGGAATGAGCCTCACGGGGCTTCCGCAGTCTGGGCAGATTCCGTCAGGAGGCTCACTTGTGAACTTCCTCCCGCAGCCGATGCAGACGTAGCTCCATCTTATAACGCGCTTTATGCCCCTTTTGAGCGTTTTGAACTCGATGCCAAGCGTTTTGGCGATGTTCTGCAGGTTGTAGTCGTCGGTGAAGAGGACAGCCCTGAGCTCATAGGCCAAGGCGAGGATTTCTACATCTGCCTCGCTCAGCTCCCCGAGCTCGCCGGTTCTTTTGGCCGCTTCCTTAACTGCCTCGATGCTCTCACGCGAAGGCATCAGCACTCTAACCTTCCCCGCGTTGATCAGGCCCTCCAAGAAGAGCTTCGACTCGGGGTCTTTGACCTCCTCCACCACCTTGGGGGTAGTTACACCTTCGACGTCAATCCCCTGGATGAATATCGCGGCATCGATGACCTGAACCTTCATGGTCAAAACTCGGAGAAACCCTTTTTTAGATTTCTGTCGAAATGAACCCGGTGATGGAAATGAGGGTCGACCTTAACTCAGACCTGGGTGAGAGCTTCGGCCGCTACAAACTCGGCCTCGACGAGGAGGTCATGAACCACATAACCAGCGCCAACGTTGCCACCGGCTGGCACGCTGGAGACCCAATCGTCATGAGGAAGACCGTCAGACTTGCGAAGGAGAAAGGCATTGCCGTCGGTGCCCATCCGGGTTATCCAGACCTCATGGGCTTCGGGAGGAGGTACATGAAGCTTGCCCCCGAGGAGGCCAGGAACTATATCCTGTACCAGATCGGCGCGCTTTATGCCTTCATAAAGGCTGAAGGAATGGAACTCCAGCACGTCAAGCCCCACGGCGCGCTCTACAACGCCCTCGTGAAGGACGAGGAACTCGCTAGGGCGGTCATGGAGGGAATAGCGGACTTCGACAAAGGGCTGATCTTCGTAACGCTCTCGGGTTCAAGGGCGGCCGAAATAGCTGAAGAGATTGGACTAAAGGTTGCGCACGAGGTTTTCGCAGACAGGGCCTACAACCCGGACGGCACGCTTGTTCCAAGGGGGAAACCAGGGGCGGTGATACACGACAAAGAGCTCATAGCCGAGCGCGTTATCTCTATGGTGAAGGACGGCGGCGTTAAGGCCATCAACGGGGAGTGGATTGAGCTCAGAGCCGACACAATCTGCGTCCATGGGGACAACCCGAAGGCTGTGGAGATAGCAGCTTATATCAGGCGCATCCTCGAAGAGGAAGGCGTCAAGGTAGTACCGATGGGTGAGTTCATAAGGTGAGAGCATGGTGGAGTTTAAACCGGCCGGCGACTCAGCGCTCGTTATTTCCTTCGGCGAGGTCATAGATGAGGAAATAAACAAAAAAGCCCACGCCGTGGCGAGAGCCATTGAAAAGGCCAGTCCGGAGTGGCTCGTTGAGGTAGTCCCGACGTACTCAACCGTTTACGTATACTACGATCCGCTCATGGTGAGCTATACAGAGGTCGTCGAGGCAGTGAAACCTTTCCTCTCCGCTGAGCCGGATGATGAGAAGTCGAGAATAGTCGAGATTCCAACGGTTTACGGCGGTGACTTCGGGCCCGACATCGAGTTCGTCGCTCAATACAATGGCCTCAGCGTGGATGATGTCATCGAGATTCACTCGAGGCCACTCTACAGGGTCTACATGCTCGGCTTCACTCCGGGCTTTGCCTACCTGGGTGGAATGGACGAGAGGATAGCCACTCCCCGCCTAGAAAAACCGAGGCTGAAGGTTCCCGCCGGGAGCGTGGGCATAGCTGGAAAGCAGACGGGCATATATCCCCTCGAAAGTCCCGGCGGCTGGCGGCTTATCGGCAGAACTCCCCTGAAGCTTTTCGATCCGAGGAAAGACCCACCAACGCTTCTCCAGCCTGGCGACTACGTGAAGTTCGTACCGATAAGTGAGGAGGAGTTCTGGGAGCTATACAGCGGAGGGATGATAAATGATTGAGCTCCTTAATGTCCCATCACTCCTAACTATTCAGGATCTCGGTAGATTCGGCTATAGAAAGCTCGGTGTCTCCACGAGCGGCGTCATGGACGAGGTGAGCGCGAGGTTAGCTAACTACATAGTTGGTAATCCGGATAACGCCCCGGTTCTCGAGTTTCTTCTGGCCGGGCCGACCATCCGCTTCAACGCCTCAGCCGTCTTTGCCGTCGCTGGGGACGTGGAGGTTAAGCTCAACGGCGTTCCCATAGAACCCTGGAGGAGTTACTGGGCAAAGCGCGGCGACGTTCTGGAAGTTGGAACGCTGAGGAGCGGTCTATACGGCTATATCGCTTTCGCTGGAGGGATTAAGTGCGAAAGGCTCCTCGGCAGCTGCTCGACCTATACGCGGGCAGGCCTTGGCAGGCCTTTAAAGGCAGGCGATAGGCTAACGCTCGGATACGCCCTTCTAACGGGTAAGGAAGGTAGAGTTCTTCCCCGGGAGCTGAGGCCCGATTATTCGGCAAAGGAGAAAGTTATCCGAGTGATCCTCGGACCGAACCTCGACCACTTCACTGGGGAGGGAATAGAAACTTTCCTGAGCGGGTCCTACGCCGTAACGCCCGAATCGGATCGGATGGGTTACCGCCTCGACGGGCCTCAAATAGAGCACTCGGAGAAAGGCGCCGACATTGTGACAGACGCCGTTCCAATCGGCTCAATTCAGGTTCCAGCAAACGGAAAGCCGATAATCATGATGGCCGACTGCCAGACCACTGGCGGCTACGCGAAGATAGGGGTGGTTGCCCGCGTTGATGTCCCCCTCGTCGCCCAGAGCAGGCCAGGTGAGAGGCTGAGGTTCAAAGCGGTGAGCGTTGAGGAGGCACAGGAGCTCTTGAGGAGACGTGAGAGAACCATGAAGGCAATCAGAAAGGCCTTTGAAGGAGAGGCAAGGGTCTACAAAGTTTTGGCTGGTGGAAAAGAGTTCGTGGCTTTTGTGGAAAAAGATTAAAGGAGGGTTAGTCCTTTTTCCTCATGACCTTGACGATCTTGTAGTGCTTCCCATTGCACTCGATGTCGCCTAAGACTTCGATTATCTTGACGCTGTCCCCCTCAAAGAGCCCCTCTGGCCTGAAGAGATCCTGCTTTTCTGGGTCGTCGCAGTCGGCGAAGCCGAGCTTTATCACCGAGCCTGCTATGGCCAGCCTCGGCTCTATCGCTATCTCCACCGATGGTTCCACCACTTCAACGACCCTTACCTTGCCCTCGTGGAGCGGACAGGAGTGCGAGGGCATGCTCCTTACGCGCAGAATCTTGTAGCGCCTTCCTGGCTCAAGGTTTCCAACGCAGACCCCTGCGAGCTTACAGGTCCTGCACGGTTCTGCTGGGCCGTAATATATGAATTCAACACCAGGCCTTGCCAGCTTTTCTCCGACTAACGTGATTATTGCCATTCCAAACACCTCCGTGAGTGATGATCGTCAGATGACTCCAGTGATTTTAGCGGCTTTCTCGGCCGCCTCTCTGGTAAGACCCTCTTTTCCGAGTATCGTGTAGCGCTCGGGCCTTATGGTGTGTGCAATCGTGAGCGCCTCGATGATATACTCGGGGTCGATTCCCAACTCGTATGCGTTAGTTGGCGCCCCCACCTTCTTTAAGGTTTCCCTAATTGTCTCCCACTTGAGGCCGTGGAGGTAGGCCATTATTATCGTCCCGACGCCACACTGCTCGCCGTGGAGTGCTGGTTTAGGTGCTATCATGTCGAGCGCGTGGCTGAATAGGTGCTCGGCACCACTCGCTGGCCTTGAGGAGCCCGCTATGCTCATCGCAACGCCGCTTGAGATTAGCCCCTTTATGACCTTCCTCACGCTCTCCTCGTTGCCGAGCCTTATTATGTCGGCGTTTTTTATCACCATCTTGGCGCTCATCAAAGAGAGAGACGCCGCATACTCGCTGTAGTATTCCCCCCTGAGCCTGTGGGCCAGCTGCCAGTCCTTCACTGCGGTCAGGTTAGAGATTATGTCGCCAACCCCCGCGGCCAGGTAGCGGTAGGGGGCCGTTTTGATGACCTTCACGTCCGCTATGACCGCTACGGGCGGAACGGCCTTGATGGACGTCTTTGTCTCTAGGTCCTTTATTGATGCGTTCGCGCTCGCTATTCCGTCGTGGGAAGCGGTGGTCGGAAAGCTGATAAAGGGAATCCCAGCCTTGAAGGAGGCGAGCTTGGCGACGTCGATTATGCTTCCGCCGCCAACGGCTATGAGCCAGTCAATACCCTCATCCCTTATTCTATCCAGCGTCCTCTTGACTTCCTCCATGCTGGCCTCTTTCACCGTGAGCGCACACACCTCGAACTCTCCACGGAGGTTCTTCTCTACGTCCTTCCCCGCTATTTCCCTCGTCTTGGACCCATAAAGAACAAGGACTCTCCGCCCCAATTTGAGCCTTCTCGCGACGTTAACAACTTCTCCCTTGAGGTTCTCGCCCAGCAATACTTCCCTCGGCAGCTGCATCAGGTGCATCCTCATCACCGTCCGTAGAAATTATGTGGGAAAAGCTTTAAGGCTATCGGAACAACCGTCTATGGTGGTCAAATGGGTCTCTGGGAGTTCTTTTACAGGTACTTCATCGAACCCATCGTGAACAACGAGGGCTACAACGTAGTGAACACGCTCACCTACGCGGTAATCCTTGGTATAGGTGTGGTGGTCGTGTACAGGGCACTGAAGAGAGCTGGAATCAGTACCGACAGGCAGTTCTTCAAGGCGCTCCTTCCGTATATAGCACTTGGCGCGTTGATGAGGGCCATGACCGACGCGACCATCTATCCGAGAACTTATCTAACGGTAACTCCCGGCATCTATTTCGTGGTTACCGCCTTCACGTCGCTCGCCCTCTACGTGAGCCACAGGCATTGCAGGGGGTGTGACTGGCAGAGGGCTTTCTTCGGGTTCGGGATGGTGCTGCTGCTCTTCAACGTCTTCGTGCTTGGGATAAGCTACTCCAAAGTTTCTTTCAACTGGGAGGTTCTGAAGTACTTCATCCCTGCCCTGGTAGTGGCCGAGACTTCCATCTGGCTGCTCACGAAGAAGGTCAAGATTATAGCGGATAACAGCTGGCTTTTCTACGCCCACTTCTACGACGCGACAACGACCTTCGTCGGCGTTGACTTCATGGGTTACTGGGAGCAGCATGTCCTGCCCCGCTTCCTCATCGAGCATACTGGAACGGCGGCCACGATGTACCTCCTCAAGTTCGTCATGCTCCTGCTCGTCGTTTACCTAATTGACTACGTAGTTGAGAACGAGGATGAGCGGGACATGGGAGAGTTCGTGAAGCTTGTGATATTCCTCCTCGGGTTTGCTCCCGGAACGAGGAACCTGTTGAGAATGCTTATGGGGGTTTGACTATGGAATGGAACGAAGTGGCCATAGAGATGGCCAAGGAAGTTGAGAAGGTTGTGATGCCCCTCTTCGGGACCCCGAAGGCTGGAGAAACGGTTGGAACCAACGTGAGCGGCGACGTCACGAAATACGTCGATAAGGTGGCTGAGGAGATAGTGCTGAGCAGGCTCCAGCCGCTTGGCGTTAATATCGTCAGCGAGGAGATAGGCGTCATCGACAACGGGAGCGACTATACGGTGGTCATTGACCCGATAGACGGTTCCTACAACTTTGCCGCTGGAATACCCATCTTCGCCTTCAGCTTCGCTGTTTTCGAGGGTAAAAAGCCCCTCTACGGCGCAATATATGAGTTCGTCACGGGACACTTCTACGAGGGAATTCCAGGTACTGGAGCGTTCATGAACGGGAGGCAAATCCACGTCAGGAAGCCCGAGCGCGGGAAAGAAGCGCTGAGCTTCTACACGAGGGGAGAATATTCGGGGCTGATCAAAAAGGTAAAGCGTGTCCGCGTCCTCGGGGCTATAGCAGTTGAGCTCACCTATCTTGCCAAGGGCGCCCTTGATGGAGTGCTTGACATCAGGAACTACGTCCGCCCCACGGACATAGCGGCTGGGGTTATAATAGCGAGGGAAGCTGGGGCAATAGTCACGGACGAGAGGGGGAAGGAGCTCAAGCTTGACTTGAGTGCGACCAAAAAGACCAACATCATAGCCGTGAATGAACGCTACCTGCTCGAGTTAATCTTGGAGGAGCTGGCCAATGAGCCTTAAAGGCTTCACGATGAAATACGGCAGGGTAACGACTCTGCTCTTTGGCATCAACGTGCTCGTTTACATCTTCGAGGCCGTACTGAGCGGTAACCCGATAGACATAAGCATCGAGGTTCTTGCAAGGCTCGGCCAGTGGAACTACGCGGTCATAAACGGCGCCTGGTGGCAGCTCCTCACTGCCATGTTCGTTCACGTGGGAATACTCCACATAGCCTTCAACATGTACTTCCTCCTTATGCTCGGCAGTCAGCTCGAACGCCTCTTCGGTGGCAGGGTTCTCGTCTTTACTTACCTGGTCGCTGGTCTCGTCGGCAACCTGGTCACGCTCTTCCTCCTCCCGCCTAACTCCGTGAGCGCTGGGGCAAGTGGTGCCCTCTTTGGGATAGTGGGCCTTTTGATAATGACCTCTGGAATAATCGGGGGTAATATTGGAAGGGCCCTCACAAACGCTTTCGTCCTCTTCCTCATAAACAGCCTGTTCCCTGGTGTGAACGCCTTCGCCCACCTCGGCGGGCTTATAACAGGCATCCTGCTCGGTCTCTACTATGGCAAGAAGCTCAGAAGAAAGCTCATGGCAATGACCTATGGCTATGCCTGGTGAACGAAAGATTTAAAAATGGACTTTGGGAGGTATAACGCGGGCGCTTGTGCCGGGGTAGCTTAGCCTGGTCAGAGCGCTCGGCTCATAGGGCTGCTCCCCTTCGGGGGAGCCTGAGAAACCGAGAGGTCCGGGGTTCAAAGCCCCGCCCCGGCACCACATTCTAACAAACTTCGCCTTCTTGCAGTTGGAAAGCTTTGGTCAAACTTTGCCCTGCAAAATTTACTGGCGCAAAGGTTGCTCCATGGAGGTTTCCTTTATAACTCCCACTGACGATTTAATGTCATGATGAGAAGGGCAGTCTTCGCGCTGGTAATCGCACTCATGATGTTCGTCTCAGGATGTATCACTGTAGTTCAGCAAACTGAAACTTCATCCACTACTTCCCACTCAACGTACCCTTCAACGTCCCCAACACCACAGACTACAACTACCACAACAACCACAACCCCGCCCGCAACTTGGACAAACCCGGAGGTTCAGTGGAACAACTTGACGGTTTTCCTGCCCAGCCAGGATGCCCAGTTGAACTGCAGCGGCGTTCTATGGCGCTACATACTCAAGGACGCCCTTCCTTGCATGCTGAGCGGGCCGGAGCTTGAGGTCATCTCGCCCCTCGCCGCTGAGCTGAAGGGCGCGACTCTCGAAGAGAGCGCCTGGAACGTTCTTGACTGGGAAGGGCAGTGGGTAACATACGACCGGGAGAAGGCGAAAGAGCCTTTTGCCAAGATTATCATTTACCCCGACGGAAGACAGGAAGTAGTTGAGGGGCAGAACAACACGATACAGACGCCCTACGAGACTATTATGCGAGGAAAGGGCATATGCACCGACTACACGGTTCTCACCGACGCCCTGCTCTTGGCCATGAACTACTCGCCAGTTTACGCGATGGGGATAAACCTCACCGACCTTGGCCACGCAGCGGCACTCGTCAGGATAGACGGCTGGTTCTTCGTCCTCGACCAGCGCCTGCCTCCGATGGATCTCGGCTCCTACTACCGCTACTGGGAGAGGCAGGGGAGTAGGGTCATCAACGCGACTCTCTACGAGATTCGACCGGGCAACGATTTGGCCTCCGTGAAGACCCTCGGTATTTTAAGGGGAGAGGACTTCCTCAAGCAAGACTATAATATGACGGAGAACGACGCAACAGCGCTCGCCTACAGAATGGTTGGGCTGCTTTCCAAGGAGTTCAACCTGGCGGTTGACAATTCCCTCTCGCTGCTCTCCGACGGAAAGCTTCCCGAGGGCTACAAATCGGGCAAAGCCTGGGTCATAACCTACCAGAATCTTGCGGATTACTACCACCCAATATTCCACGAACAGTATGCAGAATGGCTTGTTGGGCGGATAACTTCCGACGAGGAACTCCTCGGCGATATTGAGAAGAGCGACGCAGTATGGATCGAGGTGAAAGCCGAGGGAAACGACCTGGCCGTAACCCTCTACCTCGGAGAACGCTAATAGCGCCTCGAATAGCCGCGGTGATACCTGCCGTTCCTTCTCCCGTTTTTCCTGTACTCCCTTTGCTTCTCCTCGCGTTCGTACCTTTCACGGTATTCCCTTGGTATCTCCTCGCTCAGCTCGGACTTCTTGATTTCGACACCTGCGACGCTTGCTATGTAGCGGAGCCTCCTGTACTCCCCAGGCATTATGAAGGTGACGGCCTTTCCTCGCTTACCCATCCTTCCGGTTCTGCCTATCCTGTGGACGTAGTCTTCGGCCGTCATGGGCAGGGAGTAGTTTACGATGTGGCTTATGTCCTGAACGTCCAGCCCCCTAGCGGCGACGTCCGTCGCCACTAAAATTCTTGTCCTCTTGGTCTTGAAGCGCCAGAAGGTTCTCTCCCTTGCGCTCTGGCTCATGTCCCCGTTGAGGGCTTCGGCGCTGTAGCCCTGCCTTCTGAGCTTCTCGCTCAGTTCCCTCGTTTCCCTCTTCGTCGCGCAGAAGACTATGCCGTAGAAGTCGTCGCTCAGGATTTTCTTCAGCATCGTGAACTTCCTCGCCGGAACGACCTCAACATATTCCTGCTCGACCATTTCAGGAACGAGCTCGTCGCTGCTTACCTTCACGACTTCATAGTTCCCCATGTAGCGCTGGGCAAGTCTGAGGATTTCACGCGGCATCGTTGCTGAGAACATCAGCACTCGCTTGTTCCTCGGCGTCTGCCTGAAAATGGCCTCTATGTCGTCTATGAAGCCCATGTCGAGCATTCTATCGGCCTCGTCGAGAATGAAGAACTTCACCCCGCTTAAATCGAGGGTCCCGCGCCTTATGTGGTCGAGCACCCTTCCCGGGGTTCCAACGACGACGTGAGTACCTCTCTCAAGGGCCCTTATCTGGGGCCCTATCGGCTGGCCACCGTAAACGGCATAGATATAGACCCTCTTCCTCCCTCTGAGGCTCTTCATCTCGTCCGCCACCTGAAGGGCGAGCTCCCTCGTGGGCGTCAGGACGATTGCTTGAACGCTCTTTTCCTTCTCATCAATTGCCTCGATTATGGGTAAGGCAAAAGCGGCCGTCTTTCCGGTTCCGGTCTGGGACTGCCCAATTATATCTGCATCGCCAGATAAAAGACGTGGAATGACCTCCCTCTGGATGTCAGTGGGCTGTGAGAAGCCCTTCCTTCTAACGGCAACTAACGTCGCCTCAGATAAGCCTAAGCTTTCAAAACTCATTTTTCTTGACTCCTTTTCAACGATTAACACGCGCTCCTTCAAGACTCGAACGCGTCGAGAAGAACCGCGATTTGGCGGGCCGGGGGGGATTCGAACCCCCGACCACGGGATTAAGAGTCCCGCGCTCTAACCATGCTGAGCTACCGGCCCTCAACCCGAAGACATAGACGGGAGGTGGCTTTATAAATTTTTTGGTCAGGGTCGGGAAGGGCTCCACAGAAAACTTTATAAAGTCCCCCTGAGCGTTATAGTTTGGCTTGCGCGGGGGTTGCCGAGCCTGGTCAAAGGCGCGGGATTGAGGGTCCCGTCCCGTAGGGGTTCCGGGGTTCAAATCCCCGCCCCCGCACCATAAGAAACTTTTCTGAGGAGAAGTTTCATCAAAAGTTTCTGACTGTTCTAACAGGCTGTTTTGAAGTTGCATTCGACACAATAATAGCTCTATTTTGCGGTGAATTCCTTTTAATCGGCCCTTTAAACAGTGAGTTCACCCAAAACTGATGTCCTTAGGGCGTCTAAAGGAAAAGGACTCGGACTGAGATTGCTTTTCTCATTAGTGAATTCCCTGCTAAATACTCAGGATAGCTAGGAATGCACTCTAAACTCGCCACTTCTGCAGTGTCTAACTTTTCGCCCGCCTTTCATAAAGGCTGTTTGCCGAGCAAAGGTTTGATCGGAGCTCGTCCATCTTCTTGAAGTGCCTCCTTTGAGAGTGAGCTCACCTTCAGTGGGCAGTTTTAGAGTGTTCAACTCCAAGTGAGCGCCCGAAGGACGTCAAAAAGAAAGGGAATCCACATTAAGCGCTTCTTCATTTAAGAAATCCTCTCTAGAAAGACCCCAGAGAGTCGCACACTGATAAAAGGGATCATCTAAAAGCAGTCCCTTCTTTGGTCGCTTTGCCTTGCAAAGGTTGCTGCCAGAACCGCCTCAGATACAGTCTCATTCTTCCCAGGTCAACGGGCCTCATCGTCTCCCGCATCCAGTCCGGCAGGTCCTTCTTTATGCTGTTCCACAGCAGGCGGTAGTCAAGGACTATTATCGACCCTTTCTCCTCGGTCGAGCGGTGCACCCTCCCCGCGGCCTGGACGAGCTTCCTGTGGGCGGGCAAATAATAACCGTAGTATCTGCCTTTGCCAGGGAACTTCCTCTCGAAATACCTTATCTGTGCCTGAACCCTTGGCGTGGGCCTCGCGTAGGGGATGCCAACTAAAACGACTCCGTTCATCTCGTCACCGCTGTAGTCCTGCCCCTCGCTGTTCCTACCTCCCATCACTCCAAGGAGAACCGCCCCCCTATCTCTCGCGTGGGCCTTGAACTTGGCAACGAGGAGGTCGTTCTCCTTCGAGCTTGCGCCCTGCTTCTCGATGAAGATGGCCTTTCCGGTCTCCTCCAAGCGAACTTCAAGGTTGGCCGAGAGCAGGCCCTGCAGAACCTCGTAGGAAGCTGCAAAAACTCCGACGTTTTTCGGTATGAGCTTGACGGCCTCGACTATGTAGTCCACCATCTTCCTGTAGGACTCCATCGAGCGCTCGTCTCCGCGCGTCGAGACGTCCCTTGCAACTAAAACCTGCGCGTTTTCCCTCTTGACCATGCGCGGGAACTTCTTCAGCCTGGCGTTCTCGATTCCCATGACGTCGTGGAAGGCTTCGAGAGGCGTTAATGTTCCAGACATGAATATCGCCGACTGCACATTCTTGATGAAGCTCAATGCCTTGGCCGGATCGAGGGCGACCAGCTCAAGGCTGAGGCCCTTCTCCCTGCTCATGAGGAAGAGATAGTCTTCCCGCCCGATGAGCGAGAGCCAGAAGAGGAGGAACTCGCCGACCCTTCCGACATAGCTCCTCGGCGGTTTGCCCTTCTCTATTCTGTCTTCCCTTATGGAATCGCCCACCTCGACCATCTCGTTGAGGGTCTTCACGAGGTAGCGGCCGTCGAGGTTGAGTATATCAACGACGTGGGCAAAGATTAGTTCGGGCTGAATCGGAACCTCCTGGACGTCCCTCTCCCTGAGCTTCTCCTCGTAGAGAATCTCCAGGCCCCTGGCAAAGATGCTCAGGAAGTTGGCTATCTCGTGCTCCCTGTACTCGTCGGCCTCCTTTATGGCCCTGCTGATGGTGTGTATACTCAGCCTGTCGCTGAGAGCGCTTATGGCCTGGTCTGGAAGGTTGTGGGCCTCGTCGAAGACCACTATCAAGTCCGAATACTCGATGTCGAGCGAGCTGAGGAAGTTTTCCCTTATCGTTGGGCTGAGAAGATAGAGGTAGCTCGCGACTATGACGTTAGCTTTCTCCGCTATCCTTCTCGTCATATCGTAAGGGCAGAGCTCCAGCGTTTGAGCGTAGTCGAGTATCTCCATTGGGTGACTCGGCTCCTGCAGAAAGAACCTCACTACCTCATTGAACTCCTCTCGCTTCTTCTTTTCGTTCTCGTAATAGGGGCACTTTCCGAGCTTCTTGAGGTTCTTGCAGACTACCATGGCGTTATAGGCGTCAGTGGTGTAGTTCACAAGGTATGTGTGGAGGCACAGATCCTTTCTGCTCCTCAGCTCGACGCCAGAAACGGGCGTTTTCCTGTTTATGGCCTTCAACTCCTCTATAACGCGGTCCATCTGCTTGTGAGTTCTGGCTAGGTAAATCACCTTGTAGCCCATTTCTATCGCGTGGGGCAGAATTCCAGCTAAAACGCTTACCGTCTTTCCAAAGCCTGTTGGGGCTTCAATTATAACGTTTTCACCCTTTCGGACGGCTTCATTAACGAGATTTATGAATTCCTGCTGATGAGGTCTGAGCTTATTGTAGGGGAAGTATTCACTCATGGGAAAGAGTTTTAACGGCTCGCTTTTAACCTTTCCCCAGGTGGAAAGGGATGGAAGATAAGGACAAGAGGCTCATTGAATACACCATTGAGGCAATGCTGATGGCCTGGCTCGGCTATCTGTTCTTCTACCAGAACTACCTCCTCTACACGTGGCACCGCGGTCTGCCGCTCCCATCCAAGTGGCCTTTCGTCCTGCTGGGCATCGGCCTCGGTGCGCTGTTTTTCTGGTACGAGTTGAGGAAATTAGAAAGAGAGCTTTTAGAAAAAGAGAAGAGAGAATCAGGGTTTGCTGGGGTTCCAGTCGTTGCCGAGAATGAGCCGCCGTCTAAAGAGGGCCTTGAAAAAGCCTCTGTGAACGAGGAGTCCTGACCCTCACAGCGCCTCGATTTTAATTATATACTCACCGTTCAAGTCCATCTCGGAGAAGTCCTCCTCCGAAACATCGAGGAGGTCTTTTTTGATCTCCAGTATAGAGGTTCCAGAGAACGTCTCGTATTCGATTTTCTCGACTATTCCATCTGTGACATCCGCAATGAACCCATCTTCCTTAGCTTTCCCTATCACCCTAAAGGAGCGCTTGGACGTCTTTAGCAGGATGTAGCGGAGCAGATGTGCCAGCAGTGGGCCTTCGAATCTCCTTAAGATGAACTCCTCCCCTGAACCGAAGATCAGCGGGGCCAGCACGTAATGGCTCTCAGCCATTCGAGCAAGAGCCTTTCCAGAGCCTTCTGCGAGCAACTGGAGCTTCTTCCCGAGCAACTTCTCCCCGGGGATATCCGCCGAAGCCCTCGCCACCAGGTTTCCATCTCCGGCCCTGAAGGAGAGAATCAGGAGGCCCCTTTGGCCTTTCATCACATAGGTGACGTGGGGCTCGTTGAATGCCATCTCCAAAAAGCCTTCGAACTCGAACTTCCAGGGAAAACGCCTGAGGGAAAGCCTTGCGACGGACCTTTCATTCATCCTGGTGACCTCTGCTCGATAGGGAAACGTTGGGAAGAGCTCCTCAGGATTCACCGCGACGCTTATTAGAGCTTCCCATCCTCCTGAGAAGGGCACCTCTGTCATCCTTGACTCCATGCCGAGCACCCTTGTACATTGTCCCTCTAAGAGATGCTCGGACCGGTTTTTAAAGTTGGCGGAAGAGAGGGGAGTATAAACTAGTTGCCCGCTGAGTGGACATACTTCTATATGAAGCCTGTCTGTTCCAACTTGGGGGTGCATGAGTATCGAACCATGTACGTTGCTGGTCTTTGTCTGAAAGTGGGGAAATTCACTATCCTTTGAGTCCATAGTAGAGCCGCCGAAGGGTCTCCTCTATCTCTCCTGCATCCCCCTGGGCCACAAGCCTGCCGTCGGCTATCACATAGACCCTATCCACCACTGGGAGCAGAGGCTCCCACATGTGGCTGATTATCAGAAAGCTTTTTTCTTCCCTCAGTTCCTTGATAGTTCCAATGATGTCCCTTATTCCACTGAAGTCTAAGTTTGCCAGTGGTTCGTCGAGCATCACCAGATCTGGATTTCCCACTAATGCCTGAGCCAAGCTGAGCCTCTTGAGCATTCCGGAGGAGTACGAAACTATCCTCCTGTCAAGGTAGTCTATCCCGAGTATTTCTGCAACCTCTTCCACGTCGTCTTTTCCACGCGCCCGTGCGAAGATAGAGAGCCATTCTCGTCCCGTGACGAATGTGGGAAACCTTGGTGGGTCAAAAGCGACGCCAATACGTTTTCTCACGGCGCCATCTGACCAAGGGTTCTTTCCGAAAACTTTGATGTCTCCTGAAGTAGGCCGATAGACTCCTGCTGCTATCTTCAAGAATGTGCTCTTTCCACCTCCGTTTGGACCTACGATAAGGTTGGTTCCTTTGGGGATCTTGACCGTGACGCCGTTGAGGGCCGTGATGCTCCTGAATCTCTTCGTCAGTTTTTCGGCGGTTATCACTTGGACCACCTCATCCTCATTAAGGTCATAGAAAGGATTACACTTACGAGAATTCCAAGGCCATAGTAAGCATCCTGGACCCTTTTGGGAGGGTGCAGATCTCTCATAAGGAGGGCACAGGTTGGCATTCCGGAGCCACTGAACTGCAGGAGGTAGTCCCCTTCATACGGAATTGGAAACTCGACCGTGAGCTGTTGGCTCATGTTTTCCTCGAAGATGATCGAGTTTGCAAAGACGTTCTTGATATAAACAATTCCAGTGCCTCCCGAACAGGTTAGTCTTGCTTTCATCCATCCAGGAACGTAGAAGACAAATGAATCGTATTCTCCATCTTCCGTGCTCTTTAGAGCGACAGGGGGCGTGTTTATTTCAACGTTTGATTTGATTGAATAAGCGGCCATTAACCCAAAGGAAGACATGAGCAGGGCAACAAGGAGTGTTATTATGAGTCTCTTCACAGCACATCCCTCCTGTCCATCATGACTATGCCGGCGAGGAGAAGGATCCCCGGCACAACTACTCCTGCAAAGAACTCCATTCTGACAATGTCTAGCGTACTGGGGCCAATCAGCGCCAACATTGTCATTCTGTTAACAAACCTAAATGGGGGAACGCTCAGACCAATGAAATTGGGAACGGCAAGGAGGAAAAAGGAAACAAGGAAGTCTAGGAAGGCGTTTCTGAAGGCAAGGGACACCACTATGGAAACAGCCACGGAGTAGAGAACGAAGTAAAGGACAAGAATCATAGCCGAAGCGAAATTCCCACTGCCCAATATTATGGGAAGGGCAGTCCAGTTATCGGCCTGGGTTATCAGGATGACAAGAAAGATTGAAATGTAAGTAACCAGCAAAGAGAGCAGATAAACGGTAGCAGTCTTCACGAAGAAAAACTCCCTCTTTGACAGTGGAAGTGTGTAGAGAGAAAGCGCATATCCCATGTCCCTCTCCTGCCTGAAAACTAAAATGGACAACACGGATATTATAGACACCAGAATCACCCACATTTCGGAGGAGCCCAAAGTGGAGATGATGGCTGATCCAGTAAGGATCCGTATTGTTTCCTGGCCAAATCCTGACGCCCGGAACCAGCTGCGTGCCTCGAAGAGTTGAGAGGCAAAGATGAGAACGAGGGTTGGAATGCTGATTGTCAAAACAAACAGGCGCATGTGCTCGCTTAACTCCCAAGTGAAAGCTTCACGCAGATTTCCCACGCAGGACACCCCCTTTCAGAAGGATTATCACAACGAGGACAGATAATGAAATGAAAAATCCAATTTTAAGTCCGCTTTTTGGGGGATTACTCTCGACAACCTGATTGTTATTCTGAATGTTTGTCTTGAAAAGGGAAACCCCATGCATCCACAGTTCCTTGGGTTCTTTCGTGTTGACTAAATCCTTCATGTGCTCACGGGCGTAACTTATTGCCCTTTCATCTGCCACTGAAACGTCCAGGATTCCTATCGCCTGGAGATCAGCGATGGGCCCCATAAAAGTCAGCATAATGTCCAGTTGGGGATTGTACGAAACAATACTGGCACCTTTTGTCTCATAGAACAGCAAATCAATCGCCGAAGGTTCGGTTATAAGAATTCCATTGGGTTTCTCAATGGGACCATAGTACGTCAATATGGTCGTGTTGATGATTTGGTTTGAACGAATCCTTATTGGAGTGCCGTTGTGTATTAGGAAGGTGTCATTCACATTTAGGTCTCTTAATCCCCACAGTGCGGTGTGGCCGTAATACCTGCCCTCTAAATCGTAAACGCTTCCATTCTCCAAGAATATCAAGTATTTGCCCCTTATTGTTATCGGCCGAAGAGACGTCACTTTCACCTGTAAGACGTCCTTGTTACCTATCTGTATGGAGTTGTTGGCCACATATACCGTCTCATCCCAGAAGGGATTTCTAGGGAGATTTGGAGCGTTGTCCTGAGGGACGAATACTATGTTTATTCCATTAGACGTGTCATTTCTCTCGATATCGTTGGAGTTCGGAGTGAGAACTACCTCAACGCCCACTGTTGCAATTCCTTTTTGAGAGTCCACGGATATGATTGTGAAATTTATCAGAATTGCTTTGACTGACTTTACAAGATAATACGTCCCGTTAAACCAATAGACTAACATTGCATTGCTGAAATTGTCAACGGCGTGGTATGCAGTATACGTTCCCGGTTCAAACCAAAACGGGCTGTAAGTGGTGCCCTTTGCTGCGGGCGTCACGAGGCAGGTACCAAATAAAAAGAGGAAAAGGAAGACACTCTTTTTCACTCCTCACCACCTCTATCTGAGCTATTAGAGGTCCATGGATCATTACCCTACTGGCGCTGGTACAAGGGCTACGATCCAGTCACCATATGAACCGACGGTTCCATAAACTCTGGTTCCTACCTCGTCTGCTGAGTGCCACCTCTCAATTCTCCAAACCAGGCCATCCCCCCATGACGTTGCGGCGTGATCCCAGAGGACAAGTGCTAGAGTGTATTGAGGCGGTACTTCCCACTGCCCCATCGCATAGGCACTGAATCCCCCACTGGCAAAGAAGTAGTTGACATCTCTGTACTCATAGTCCTCCCCTGCAATGACCCCTGGCTTCACTGTGGTGTAGTGGAGTGCTGCCACGCTCCCTACCATCAGGAAGATGGCCAGAACAACCAATCCAACAGCCCCTACTTTCCTTCTATCCATCGTCTCCCCCCATTTGTGGTGAGGGCATTCTTATTATCTGCTAGGATAATAAAAACTTTTCGATTTGTAGATGTTTTAAAGAGCTTTTATGCATGATTATAGCATTAAACTCCAATAGTATTATCTAGCAATTCTGGATAGTTGATAATGTGGACGGAAATAGAGAAGAATATTATTTTAAATTTAGGGAAATAAAGTTAGAGCTTAAGTCCCGGAATCTCCTCGAGAACCTTGACCATCAGCTTAACTCCCGCATCGACGTCGCGTCCGTCCACAACTTCCGCGTTGGAGTGGATGTATCTCGCTGGAACGCTTATCGCTCCCGTTGGAACGCCGGCCTTGTTGAGGTGTATTGCGCCAGCATCGGTTCCTCCACCGAGGAGGATGTCCCACTGGTAGGGTATCTCGTACTTCTTGGCGAGCTCCTCCATCCACCTGACGATGGTCGGGTGGCAGATGACGGAGCGGTCCATTATCTTTATTGCGGTTCCCTTTCCGAGCTGGGTGACCTGCTTGTGTTCAGGAGTGCCGGGAACGTCAGCAGCTATTGTAACGTCAATGGCGAAGCCGTAGTCAGGGTCAATGCCAAAGGCTGAAACCTTCGCACCGCGGAGGCCGACCTCCTCCTGGACGGTGGCCACGAAGTATATGTCCGCATCGGTCTCGCCGAGCTCCTGGGCGGCCTTGACGAGGGTGTAGACTGCTATCCTGTCGTCGAAGGCGATGCTGACCAGGCGGTGCTTTCCTAACTTCTCAAGCCTTCCGTCCCAGGTTATTATGGTGCCGATCTTGACGCCCAACTCCTCTGCCTCTTCCTTGCTCTCTGCTCCAATGTCGATGAAAACCTGGTCCCAGGTCGGAGCTTTGCTCCTCTCCTCGGGCTTCTGTATGTGCGGCGGAACGCTTCCACCGACACCGTAGATGAACTCGTCCTTGCCAATCCAGACCTTGAAGCGCTGGGCTATGAGAGTCCTTGGGTCAATGCCTCCAACTGGAGCAACCCTAAGGAAGCCGTTCTTCTCTATGTGGGTAACCATAAGGCCTATCTGATCCATATGTGCAGCCAGCATGACCTTTGGCCCGTTGCCCTTTTTATGGGCTATGACGTTGCCGAGCTTGTCAACCTTTATCTCGTCAACGTACGGCTTGAAGGCCTCCACAACGACGTCCCTTACGCCTAAGAACTCGTACCCAGAAACGCCTGGGGCTTCGACTATCTTCTTCAGGAGTTCGTAGTCAACCATTTCGATCACCTCTTTCGTTAAGATTTCCATCTAAATGCTCGATCGGGAGATATTTAAGGTTTTAGGTGGGCTGGGAGTTCATTGTACTCAAGTGCCTCAGAACAGACCGCGGGAAATCTTATCCCCCGGAATTATCCAGTTTCTGGACATAAATTTCCAGAGCAACGCTTTTATCCCGAGACGGGGAGGTCAATCCATGGAGTTGCTCAGGCTCAACGTTGTACCATGCATGTTCCTCAAAAGGCTCAACCGCTTCGTTGCCCTTGTAGAGGTTGACGGAGAGGAAAGAAGGGCATTGGTCACCAACACGGGCAGATTGGATGAGTTCATGGTTGAGGGCAGAAAGGCCTTCTGCGTTCCCAAGAGCGGGGGGAAGACGGATTTTGTACTGGTGGCCTTTGAAGACCTAGGCGGAAAGGGAGCCATCATAGACACGAGAACTCAAGCTAAAGCCTTTGAGAAAGCCTTGGAGCTTGGCCTGGTTCCCTGGCTTAAGGACTGCAGGATAAAGAGGAAGGAGGTAACCGTTGGGAAGTCCCGCCTGGATTACCTCTTTGAGTGTCCGGGTGGAGAGGTTTACGCTGAGATGAAGAGCGCGGTTCTGAGGGGCGGTGAAAGCGGGGAATACGCGATGTACCCCGATTGCCCGACGCTCCGCGGCCAGAAGCACATAAGGGAGCTGATAGAGCTGCAGAAGGCTGGAAAGAGGGCGATGATATTCTTCATTGGGGCTATGCCGGGGGTTGAAAAGTTCAGACCTTACAAAGAAGGCGACCCTGAGATAGCACACCTTCTGAGTGAGGCCAAGAAAACAGGCGTTGAAATCCACGCGCTGAGCATTTCACTCCTTCCGGATGGCAGGGTGGTTCTTGAAAGGCCGAGCCTTGAGATTGAGCTGAGGGAGGATTTTTAAAGAGCCCGCCTTATTTTCAAAGGGGTAACGACCCCGTGAGGTGATGGGAATGGCCATAGTCGATGTTAGAATTTTAGTTGAAGGTGCGAGTGACGTTGAAGTGGTAAGTAAGGCTCTCCAGGGCCTGGCTTTGGGAAGTGAGTACAACATAACAATTTCCTCCATAATCCCGACGACCAACGTCGAGATAGCCAAGAGCGCAGCTGCTGGAGCTGATTTGCTAATCATAGCGACGGACGCGGACAGGGTTGGAAGGGATTTGGCTGAAAGGCTCTTCAGCGAACTGAGCGAGATGGTCGGCCACGTCGAGAGGATGAAGCTCCCCCTCGGCCACGACCTCGAGCATGTAGATGTGGAGCTCGTCAGAAAGGAGCTCAAGAACACCCTGGTTAGGGCCGGTCTCAAGAGCCTCCAGATTCTCCCGGAGTACATGGCACTGAGGAACCAGCTTCTCGACCTCAAGGGCCGTTACGATGGCCTGGCCGAGGAGTACAAGAGGCTCCACGAGGAGTACGAGAAGCTCACCAAGGCTTATGAGGAGATTAAAGCCGAAAACGACAGGCTTAGGGAAGAGAATGAGGGGCTGAAGGCCCTTCTTGAGAACGCCAAGAACATCTTCCGCATTGACGAAGCCTGGAAGTCCCTCTTCCCGGCTGAGCCGGTTCCAGATGAGGCCTATATAGGGAAGGCCGTCGAAAAGCTCGGACTGGCTGGCAGGGTTGTCGTTGGTCAGGGCTACATCTTCGCCGAGGACAAGGCTCTTGTTGAGGAGCTCCTCAAGACCGTTTACCTCAGCCTCGCCATACGGGAAGAACCACCGAAACCGCCCGAGTCCCCTAAAGAGGAGCCACTACCACCGAAGCCATCTGAAGAGCCTGAGGTCGCCGCTGACCCGGAGGTTAAGCCCGACGACATCGAGGGGCTCCTGAAGGGGCTGTGACATGGAAGAGCTAAACGGCCTCATCGAGGAGTACGAGACCTACCTTGATTTGGAGGGCAAGAGCCCGAACACGATTAGGATGTACTCCTACTACGTTAGGCGTTACCTTGAATGGGGTGGGGAACTTAGCGCCCGCTCCGCCCTTCGTTTTCTTGCCCGGCTGAGAAAGGAGGGTTACTCCAACAGGAGCCTTAACCTTGTTGTTCAAGCGCTCCGCTCCTATTTCCGTTTTGAGGGCTACGATGAGGAGGCCGAGAAGCTCAAACCTCCCAAAGTGCCTAAGAGCCTGCCCAAGAGCCTCACAAGGGAGGAAGTTAGAAGGCTCCTTTCGGTGATTCCTCCGACGAGGAAGAGAGACAGACTTATATTTCTTCTTCTCTACGGCGCTGGTCTGCGCGTTAGCGAGCTGTGCAATCTGAAAAAATCCGATGTGGATTTTGAGCGCTCGCTCCTTGTCGTTCGCGGTGGAAAGGGTGCGAAGGATAGAATAGTCCCGATTTCCCGCTCCTTGCTGGAGGAGATAAGGGCTTACCTCAAGGGCAGGAACGACGACAGCGAGTACCTCCTCGTGGAGGAGAGGCGCGAGAGGAAAGACAAGCTTTCGCCAAAGACGATCTGGTATCTCCTCAGGAAGTACGGTGAGAGGGCGGGCGTTAGGGCTACTCCTCACATGCTCCGCCACAGCTTCGCCACCCACATGCTCGAGAACGGTGTGGACATAAGGGCGATTCAAGAGCTACTCGGTCACTCGAACCTCTCGACGACCCAGATTTACACGAAAGTCACCGTGGAGCACCTCAGAAAGGCTCAGGAGAAGGCGAGACTGATAGACTCGATTCTGGAAGAATAAAAATTCAGAGTTCCCCTTTCTTCTTTAGCAGTGCCAAGTAGCTCGTGAAGGCCCCGGCGGAAATCGTGTCGCCCAACCCAACCGTCGAGACGGGGTTCTGCGCGAGCCTCGTCGGGATTATGACCACTCTGTACTCTTTTGTCCTCAGTCTTCTTTTTGCCTCCTCAAAACGGAGCTTGACGTATTCACCGCGCTCGTTGTATGGGACTTTGAGGCCTACCCTGTAGTCCTCGGGCGATTTAATCTCGCCGAGTGAAGCCCTCGCTGCAGCAAGGGCTGTGGCCAGCTCAAGGCTTTTCCTCAGCTCTTCTTCACTTAATGGGTTGTCCGTGTGGGTGATGTACATGATGTAATAAATCGTATGAATCTGAAGGATCTCGAGGTTCATCTCGTCGATGAGTATCTTCCCTCCGAGCACGGTATCTTCGATGCGGTTGTAGGTGAATATCCTGTCCGAGAGCTTTGAGTATCCCAGAGCGTTCAGGATGTGAGCTATCTCCGACTCGTCCATGCCTACGCTGTCGACGAGCGGGAATAAGTTGTAGATGACCTTCTTTCTGAGCTCCCTGTTTTGGATCGAGGCGAACTCGAGATGAACCTTGACGTTTTTCTCTCTCTTGAGGAGCATTATGTCCTCCTTGGCCTTTTTGAGATAATAGTTGGCGTCCTTGCCGTCAGAATAGCGGAGCTTTATTCCCTGATAGCCCGAGAGAATGGCACCATCCACTTCCATGCCTATCTCCGGGAGGAACGGTCTGAGCTCCGGCTCGGTGTGTACTTTGATGCGCTCAAAGCGGGCCGAGACTATGAATCTGCCTGAGAATGGAACCTCTACCGTCTCGTTTCCCAGCTTGAAGGTAGTTCCCGCGCGGAACTCGAAGATGCGGTTAACCTTTATCGGGTCGCCCTCGCGGTAGGCCTCGCGCGGGTGCTTGAAGGCCAGCCTCCCGTCCTCGACAACGGGATAGAATAGGTTGGGCCTATCAACGAACATCATGGCCTGCTTTTTAGCCAGATGGGGCGTGTATACTATAACGCGCCTGAAGTCGAGGTTGGCCAGGAGGTTGGCTATTATCCCAGCCTGACCGCCCATTCTCTCAACGTCGTATTTGAAGTGAGAATCGAACCATGAGTGAAGCTCCTCGTTCACGAGCGGAACGGCCATCGGCTTGCCTGTCTTGAGGGCATGGACGAGCCTCGCAACGAAGTCTAGGGGCTCGTTTATCTCTCTCGGATACTCCTCCATCCTTCTTCTAACCGCCTCCGCCCCGAACTCGTCTATGAGCCTCTGGACGGTCTCTCCCCTGAGGAAAACTATGGCATCGACGTTCGTGTTGTAAGCGGTGTATATCGAAAGTTCCCTTGCCGCGTTGAGGAGCTCCATATGTATCACCCTCAGTGACTAACACTTGAGAAAACGGCATGCCCTCTTAAAAGGGTTTCGGAGGGGTGGACATAAAAATGTTGGAGGGAGGCAGGCTTAGAACTCCACAAAGAGCCTTCCAAGCCAGGGAATCTTCTCCATGACGTCGAGCTCCCTCAGGGCAAGCCAAAGAGAAGCCTGGTTGCTGGTGACGACCGGCACTCCAAGGTCTTCCTCGAGTGCCTCGATTATCTCGAAGGTCCTGAGGTTGGTGCAGCTTATGAATATCGCGTCTGCCTCATCAACGAAGGTCGCTTTGGCCAGGCGGTAGGCCTCATAGGGTTCGAGCTTCCCTATCTGGGTGTTGTCCTCTATACCGAGGCCCCTTATGTCGAGAACCTCGAAGTCGTTGGCCTCCAAGAACTCCCTCTCGCGCTCGTTTATTTCGTCCGTATAGGGAGTAACCACGAGTATTGACTGGGCGTCGAGCATCCGCAGTGCCTCGATCACGGCGGTGCTCGTGCTGACAACGGGGACGTTTACTTCATTCTCCATCTTCGCCTCGAGCTCCTTCTCGAAGTCCTTGCCGCCGATGAATGAACCACTCGTGCAGCCGTAGAGTATAAGCTCGACCCCCGCATCGCGGAGCAGCTTGGCGCTCTCAACCGCTAAAGCGTTCATCTTGATGAGCTCTTCTTCTGTAACGTTCCTGAGCGGAACCCTTGAGGTATGGAGCGAGACCCCCTCAGGGAGCGCCGAGTGGAGCTCCATCTCCATTGTTGTGTTTGATGAGGGAACGATAAGACCCAGCCTGCCTCTCCATCCGTACATACTTTCACCTTGTAGAGACTATCCGTCCTTTTTCTTAAACCTTTGGTTTTGGAAAGGCTGATTAATATTGCCGTTGAAGTTCTCTGGGGTGATGTCATGGAGCTCAATGAAGCTATATCAAAGAGGGTCTCTGTCAGGTATTTTGACGAGAGGGACGTTCCGGGAGAGGCCATCAGAAGTATGATTGAGGCCGCAGTAAGGGCCCCCACTGCCAGCGGACTTGAAAACTGGATTTTCGTCGTGTTTACGAGCGAAGACTCTCGGGAAAAGATCTATCGCCTCATAACAAGGGGCATGGAGGAGTACTACCGCGCTGTTAATATCCCCGAGGAAAAGATGAAAAAGCTCCAGGAGAGGATGTACAAGGAAGGCATGTACAAAGCCCCAGTTTACATCGCCGTCTTCATAGATAAGAGGGTTCGCTTCCTCGAGGGGAGCGAATTCGACGATTTGGAGTTCATCTGGAGCGTTGAGAGCGCGGCGATGGCCATACAAAACCTCATGCTGAAGGCAGTAGAGCTGGGACTCGGGACGGTCTATATAGGCGTCACTAACTTCCGGGGGATAGAGGAGGAGGTCAGAAAACTCGCTGGACTCGATGAAAACTACTACCTCGTCGGGGTGATTCCCGTTGGTTATCCCCGGCGGGAACAGAAACCTCACGGGAGGCGTCGTATCCTTGGGGAAATAACCCGCTTCATTTAGCAACTTTTTTATTCCCAATCCCTCAACCTTTTCTGATGGAAGGATGATAGAGTTCGTCATACTCCTCGGGGTCATAGGCGGCTGGATAATAGTTGCGTCCACTCTGTTCCTCATGCTGGCGCTCGGTAAGATGTGGGGGGTAGCTGGGGTTCTGCTCCTTGTCCTGGCCGTTCAAATAAATCACTGGCTCAAGGCCAAGTACATGCGCGCCATAGTTGACGCCACCCCGAGGGCAAAGGAAATAGCCGCCCATATCTTCGAGATGAACGAGCTGATACTGCTGTCCTCGTACCTCATCTCGATAGTTCTCTACGTGGTCATCCAGAAGTACGTAGAGATAGTGATAAAGTTCCCCCACGTGGTGAGGTGATGCACATGTTCAACGTTGTCATCGTGCGCTACGGTGAGATAGGCACAAAGTCGAGGCAGACGAGGAGATGGTTCGAGAACATCCTCATGAACAACATCCGCGAGGCCCTGGTGAGCGAGGGTGTGGAGTTCAAGAAGATTGAGGCCAAGCACGGTAGAATTCTGGTGAAGACGAACAGGGCTGGAGAGGCCGTTGAGGTTCTTAAGCGGGTCTTCGGTATAGTCTCGCTCTCCCCGGCCATGGAAGTCGAGGCCGAAATGGAGAAAATCAATAAGACGGCCCTCAAGCTCTTCCGCAGAAAGAAGAGGGAGCTAGGCTTAGAAAAGCCCCGCTTTAGGGTAACCGCGAGACGTATAACCAAAGAGTTTCCGCTGAAGAGTCCGGAGATCCAGGCCAAGGTCGGCGAATACATCCTCGAGAACGAGGAGAGCGAGGTTAATCTTCATGAGTACGACATAGAGGTTGGCGTTGAGCTGATGGAGGGCAAAGCTTACATCTTCGTCGACAAAATCCGCACCTGGGGCGGCCTTCCCATCGGCACCCAGGGCAAGGTCGTGGCTCTGCTCAGCGGCGGCATTGATTCACCGGTTGCCGCTTTCCTCATGATGAAGCGCGGTGTAGAGGTAATACCTGTGCACATTTACATGGGCGAGAAGACCCTCGAAAAGGTCAGGAAGATATGGAACCAGCTCAAGAAGTACGGCTACGGCGGCAAGGGCGAGCTGATTGTGGTTAAACCCAAAGAGCGCGAGAGAATTCTCCAGAAGCTCAAGGAGCTTAAAAAGGAGAACTACACCTGTGTCTTCTGCAAGTTCATGATGGTTCGCCACGCCGATAGAATCGCGAGGGACTTCGGGGCAAAGGGCATCGTGATGGGTGACTCCCTCGGCCAGGTGGCCTCTCAAACCCTGGAGAACATGTACATCGTCAGCCAGGCGAGCGATCTGCCGATTTACCGCCCGCTCGTAGGCATGGACAAGGAGGAAATCGTCAAAATAGCAAAGGAGATAGGCACCTTTGAGCTGTCCACTCTCCCTGAGGACGAGATTCCCTTTATACCGAGGCATCCAGTGATAAGGGGTTCTTGGGAGGAGTTCAAAAAGCTCTACAAGGCCGTCTTCGGCGAAGAACCGAAAAATAGGGCATGTTGAGGTGAGGTTATGGAGCCGACAAAACTCCCGACCTACATTGCTCTCCTCCTCCCACTCTTATTTCTCATTGGGCTGACCGTTGTCGTTTACCAGAACCCCTGGTTCTCATTCACCGACAACGCCCTCAGCGACATGGGGTCGGTAAAAAACCCCAACAATTATCTCTTCAACGATTTCATAATGCTCTTCGCGGTTCTCGGTTTCGTGGCTTCAATCGGTGCCTTCAGGAGCGGGCTTGCTTATTTGATGCCCCTCGCGATGGTCTCCCTCTTCCTCGTTGGGGTCTTTCCGGAGGAATATTCCCCACATGCCCCTTCGGCGATTCTCTTCTACGTCCTGGCTCTTGGAGATATAGCCATCGTTGGCCTCAAGCTCGCCCGCTCTGGCCTTTCCATTGGGATGCTCTGGGCGGTTCTTTCGGTCGTTACTTTTGTAGTGGTTGTCTACATGGTGAGGGCCCGCGTTTTCAAAGGCCTCGCCATCCCAGAGCTGGTGGGAGCTAGCTTAATACTTGCATGGCTCCCCTACAACAGTCTGCTCCAGCTGAGAGGTTTGGAACTCTAAGTTGCGGAAAACTTCATATATCCTTTTTTCCTTCCCTCAGACATGAAGGCCGTTGCACTGCTCAGCTCGGGCATTGATTCCCCCGTGGCGATATACCTTATGCTCAGAAAGGGCATGGAGATAACGCCGGTCCACTTCAAGCAGAGCGATAAGAAGGAGTCAAAGGTTCTGGAGCTCTGCGAGATTCTGAGTAAGTACGGGAAGCTCAATGAGCCCGTAATCGTTGATGCTTACGAGGAACAGGCGCCGATCTTTTCCAAGCTGGTCGAGATTGGAAAGGCCAAGTGGACGTGTCTTTTCTGCAAGTACACGATGCTGAGGAAGGCCTGCAGGGTTGGACATGAAATCGGGGCAAAAGCTATAGTTACGGGCGATTCCCTCGGGCAGGTGGCATCGCAGACCCTTGACAACCTGCTGATAATAAGTCAGGCGAGTGATCTGCCTATTTTGAGGCCCCTCATCGGCCTCGACAAGGAGGAGATAGTCAAAATAGCAAAGGAGATAGGCACGTTCGAAATAAGCATAGAACCTGAAGAGCCCTGTCCGTTCGTGCCGAAGTATCCGGTGGTGCGCGGCTCCCTTGGGGAGTTCGAGAAGATAAGGGAGAAACTCGTGAGGGAAGGTGTGCTTTAAAGCATCTCATTCCTCTCATGAGATTCTCCCAAGCTCACATCGGGGATGCTGGTGCAGTTCCTTATACAGGCATCCCTGGGTACACCATTGGTCACCACGGACTGAGTATCTTGTAAGCTTTCACCCCCTTTGTTGTCTGGACATAAACGATGTTTCCTTCGAGTTTGATGTTCACAGGCCTTTCGCCGTCCTCAAACTCCCTACAGGCGATTTTCCTTAAGCTCCCCGCTGTGAAGACGCAAACGCCGTCCTTCTCGTTCCTGAGCTCGTCCCGAAGGTAGTAAGCCACCGCTACATATTCATCGTTAGCGTCAATCAGCAGTCTAACACCAAGGGGGTGCCCTTCAATTGTGGCGATTTCACTCTTTTTCACTTCCTTGTCCCTCACAAGGTATATCAACGCCCTCGTTTTCCACAGATTAATGTCATAGTAGCCCACTGTATAGTACACCGTCTCACCCAAAATCCTTATGTGTGAGATGTATGACCTCCTGACGTCGGGGCATATCTTCCTGCTTACGTTCCCGTCAGAAGTGTTCACAAAGTAAATGCACGAATCCACGAGGATTATGCTCCCATTGTGGTACATTTCCGGAAAGGCCTGGTATTTTTCCTTCCATACGGGGGTTAAGTTGTAGTCAAACAGCGCCATGGAGCTTCTCCGCTCTCCTGGATAGTATGAATACACGACTACCCCCTCAGGAATGCAGAAATACTCCCCTTCCACACCTTCTAAGGTCATGTTCGCCTTCAGCGTTCCGTTAAGGAAGAGGGTGAAGTTCACAAGATGCTTAAGTCCGCTCTGATAGTACTGAGATTTAACTTGGATTGCCGATAAACATTGAATGAAACCAGTAGTCTCTCCCTCGAAATTAATCCCATCAGTTGCTATCGGAACGAGTGTCTTATCATCACATGTTTCGTTGACACTTATTGAGATGTTGGACTTGTTTTGTAAATGTAATCCTTCACCCTCATTAGGAATGGGTGAGTTATCTTGTTGGATTTGGATAATAAATAAAGAAACAGCAAAAATAAAAATTAAAAATCCTACCAAAACCTTTTTATCGTTCTTCATGATACTTCACCATTTACCACCTTAGTACCCAGTCCCATCCACATTGGTTTCCGTATTCTTCTCTAGTACAGATTGCAAAGTTTTGAGATCTCGCGCTGTCTGGGGCAAAACATCCGTTACAATGCCTGTTCGCCCATTTACAAGAACTTCCAACGTCTCCTCCACCACAACACACTAGATAGGGTGTGTTAAGGTACAGTTTGTAGAATCCATTATAATGAGTAACATCCGGATCCTGAAGAGGTTTTAGGCAGTTTGTGACAACCCAACAACCTCCATTGTTGCACTCAACCTGCCAGATTATGTTGCTCTCTTGGTAGCTAAGTGTCTCAGGATTGTACGCAGATCCACTATAGAACAGTTTAATTTGAATTGATCCGCCAATATATGGAAGAGCTGGATGTAACCATACTGCTTGATCCCAGTATTTTTTAAAGTCCGTTCCCGTATCAGGGAAGTCATAAGTACAGTAATCTCCCCAAAATGTTGCCCTGTTCGGAGTTGAGCTTTCGTATATTCCTACCCAAACTGCTGCTGGAGAGAAGTATAGATATCGAACGTAAGGCGCCTGATCAGCATCATACTGGCTATATACTCCAGGTAGTGCAGGGGCAGGTTCGGAACATAACCCACAGTTATACCCTTCCGCAATTCCTCCGAAGTGAATTGCTAGCGGTTCTAATCCGGTGGTGCTTGCGATTAGTGTCTGCTTTCGCCCGGTTTCTTTGAGTGTTTGCAGGGTTTGTAGTTTTTCTTTCTCTTCTGCGAATTTGTAGATTTCTTCCCAGAGTTTTTCTCTCCTGTCCAGCAGGGTGAAAATCTCCTCGATGGTCTCTTCAGTGTAGTTTCCGGCTTTGACTTTCTTCAGCAGTTCTTTCATTTTTATGTCTGTTTGAACTACTACCGTAAACGTCAGTTCGGCCGCTTGCCTGTAGTAGGCTATGAACCACGCCAAGTCCACGTCAGTTCTTACTGGGTGAACCTTTTTAATGTGCTCTTGGACGATGGCGCTCTCTGAGGGCAGTTTGTAGTTCAGGACTTTTCTCCCGTAAGGCGTCTCCACAGTGTAGTTCTGGACGAGTTCGAGGCTGAGCCTCTGGCGCTCCAGGTACTTCAGCTCGTTGGTGAGAAGTCTAATCTCATCTTTCAGCCTCACGATCTCGAAGAGGATGCTCGTGTTCTTGGTGGCCTCCCATTCGCGGTGCAGGTTCTCAAGCTTGGACTCCTTTTGCCCGATGGTGAGACTCAAGTTCGTGATGTTTGCTGCAAGTTGGTTTAGAAGAACGTTAACATCAATGCAGGAGCAGTCTTGACAGGTTGTTTGAGATGGCGTAGGAGTCTGTGTTACTTCTGCTTTGACACTCTGAAAACTGCTCAGGAGGAGAAGTCCACGGAGGAGCATTGTTACCCACTTTCGCATTCGCCCCCCTCAACAAGGTTGTCAATTATAATTATCAAAAGTTGTATATAACACTTTTGCTTTTAAAATACGAGAATTAAAACTCACATTGGATAATATGCAACTGTTGGAGTTATGTCCAAGCATTTAAAACGCAAATTCATTACCCAATTCTGTCCATAACTGTTCGTTTTAGGAAAGCTTTTAAAGGCTTTATCGGAGCCCTTTATGGTGATGGCAAATGAACGTGTTTAACAACACACTGGAACTGTTCGAAAAGTACAAGCCGACCCCCCTGGTTAGGCTTTCTACTGAGAGGGGGGATGTATTTTGCCAAGCTAGAGTTCTTTAACCCCTTCAGCAGGAGCATTAAGGACAGGGCCGTTTTTAACATGCTTATGAAGGCCATCGAGCGCGGGGACATCAACGGCACCAGAAAGCTTTTTGAGGCAACTTCCGGCAACGTCGGGATTTCTCTTGCGGCGCTCAGCAACGTTCTCGGTATTGAGTTCAGGGCATACCTGCCAAAGCCGACACCAAAGGCCACCCAGGTTCTGCTCAGAGTACTCGGTGCGGATGTCGTCATGACGGACTTCGAGACCATAGATCCCGCCATGGTTCAGTACGTCGTCGAAGAGGCGAAGAAGGCCGGAGCAGCTAACCTCAACCAGTTCGAGAACGACGACAACTTCGAGGCCCACTACCGCTTTACCGCCAGGGAGATAGACGAGCAGCTGAAGAGCATCGGCAAAAAGCCCGACGTTGTGATAGCGGGCATAGGCACTTCAGGCCACATAGCGGGTCTGGCAAAGTACTTCAAGGAGCGCTACGATACAACCGTTGTGGGCGTCGTCCCAGCGAAGGGTGAGAAGATCCCCGGCATAAAGCGCCTTGAAACGAAGCCCAAGTGGTACTTCCAGGTAGACATAGACAGGGTCGTGGAGATAACCCGGAACGAGGCCATTGAAGGGGCCATTGGAGTGGCCCGCAGGGACGGTCTCCTGATAGGGCTCAGCTCGGGAGCGGTGGTCAAGGCGTACGAGAAGATCTCCAGCGAATTCGGGGAGAAAACCTACGTCCTAGTCTTCCCGGACGATGGGTTTAAATACGTGGAGATCTTTGAGGGTTACCTGGGGATTACATGAAACGGCTAACCCTTGCCACCTATCTTCTTTTTCTCAACGGCTTTCTGCTTCTGTACTACGCCTACTCCTTCGGCTCGGTTGTCTACCTTGCCTTCGGCCTTCTGAGCATGGGGCTCGCTTATGGCCTCGTGAGGAAGAACAGAACCGCCATAAAAATCGCCCTCATCTATGCTGCAATAGAGTTCTTCTTCGCGCTGCTGTTCCTCATCGCTGGCAATCTTTTGTCTGCCGTTGATGCCACGATAAGCTTCCTCATCCTCCACGACATTTTGGGCTACATCCAGGAAGTCACGAGGGAAGAAATAGATGGGAAAGAAAAAGCCTGAGGCTCAGGCGCACCTCTCCTTGTACTCGGAGCTTATCTACTCTTTCTTCTCTGCCGGCTCTTTGACGATTATCCTTGCATCGACGATAACTGCACCCTTGCCCTGCTCGTAGACGAAGACCGGGTTGAGGTCCATTTCCTTGATGTAGTCCCTGAGCTCATCCACGAGCTGGCTGACCCTGAGGAGGAGGTCAACTATTGCATCAATGTCCGCTGGTTCTTCTCCGCGCGCTCCGGCGAGAATCGGGTAGCTCTTGATTTCCCTGATCATCTTCCTGGCGTCATTTTCGGTAATCGGCACCAGCCTAAAGGTGACGTCCTTGAGAACCTCGACGAAGATTCCACCGAGGCCGAACATTATTGCATGGCCGAACTGCGGGTCTTCGGTAACGCCTATGATGATCTCCCTTCCTGGCTTGAGCATTGGAGCTATGAGGACGCCGAGTATCTCAGCATCTGGTCTGTACTTTCTCGCATTCTCGTGTATGAGCTCCCACTTCTCCCTGAGCTCCTCGGGGGTCTTTATGTTGAGGAGAACTACTTTAGCGTCGCTCTTGTGGAGTATCTGCGGCGACATCAGCTTCATGGCAACCGGGTAGCCTATCTCCTCCGCGTACTTGAGAGCCTCGTCGAGGGTCCTGGCAAGTTTTTCATCAGGAACGGGAAGGCCGTACGCTTTGAGGACCTGCTTGGCCTCGTACTCAACGAGTGCAGTCCTCCCGGACTTCAAAACCTCTTCAATAACTTTCAGGGCCTCTTCCTTCATAATATCACCACCGCAAATGGAATAAGGGGGTCAGTCCCCCCTCCTGAGGTATTTGGCATATTTGACAAGGCCCGCCAGGGCCCTAACTCCCCTCTCGGGGGTTGGATAGACGGGGACGCCCTTTTCTTCGAGCATCTTGGCGTAGTAGTCAGTCTTCTTACCGCCCATCGCTACAGCAACTATTGGCTTGTTGCTCTTCTTCTGGTACTCGGCTAGGATGTCGATTATCTTCTCCTCCTCAAGGAGCGGAACCTGGAAGAGGACTATTACAAGTATCGCATCTACGTTCGGGTCGTTGACGAATCCCTCAATTGCTATCCTGTAACGCTCGGCATCGGTGTCGCCGACGACATCGGTTGGGTTGCCAGCGACAGCGTGCGGTGGGAAGTTCTCCTTGAGGAACTTGAGCGTTTCCTCGCTCAGCTCGGCCATCCTGAGGCCGAATTTAGCTACCGCGTCGCTCGCCATGACTCCGGCTCCACCGCCGTCGGTGATTATGCCTATCCTGTCGCCCTTCGGAAGCTTGTCCTTGAGAGCCGCAAAGGCCTTCGCAAGGTCGAACATGTGCTCGAAGTCCTCGGCACGGATTACACCCGTCTGCTTGAAGACGGCGTCGTAGATTGTGTCGGCTCCAGCTAGGGAACCGGTGTGCGATGACGCTGCCTTGGCACCGTACTCGGTTCTTCCGCTCTTGAGGGCTATGACCGGCTTGACCTTGGTTATCCTTTTAGCCGCTTCCATGAACTTCCTTCCATCCTTCACGCCCTCGATGTAGAAGGTGACGACGTTTATGCTGTCATCGTGGATGAAGTAGTCCATAAGGTCGGCATCGTCGACGTCGAGCTTGTTGCCATAGCTGACCATCTTGCCTATGCCTATTCCAGCCATTGCCGCCCAGTCGAGCATGGCAGCGGCAAAAGCACCGCTCTGGCTGACGAAAGCAATCGGCCCGCTCTTTGGCCTGTCCATTTTGCTCTCGGGCAGAAAGACGGTGTCAACTCCTGTATCTGGCACGTAAACACCGACGCAGTTTGGACCGATGATCCTTATGCCGTTCTCCTTGGCAATCTCATAGATCTCGCGCTCGAGCTTCTTTCCTTCTTCACCGAGCTCACCGAAGCCACCTGTAATGATGATAACTGCCTTAATGCCCTTCTTCGCTATCTGCCTCATCGTGTCCGGAACGAACGGGGCAGGAATCGAGATGACGGCCAAATCGGTGTCATCAGGGAGCTCCTCAACGCTCTTGTAGACCTTGTAACCGTCTATCTCATCGAGCTTTGGGTTTACCGGGTAGATGTTGCCCTTAAAGATACCGCGCTCCTTGTTTATCTTGAAGTTCTCAAAAATGACGTTTCCGACTTTCCCTTTCTTGTTGGTTGCGCCGATGATAGCGACCGCCGTTGGGTCAAAAAAGGGCCTCATTTCCTCAACTATCCTTGGCTCCATTGCTCATCCCTCCAACAGAAAATAACCTCCCTTTTTCTTCTCATTCTGGATGTATAAAAGCCTTATGTTTACCAAAGGGAGCTCTAATGAATTAAAAGGTTCATCAATGCAGGCTTTTCAAAAATTTGAGGCTTTTTCCCGCTGATTTTATGTCCGCCACCTCGAGTGCTTTGGTCACCTTCGGCAGTTTGGGAAGTAGTTTTTCCCATGGTACCACACCATCACCAAGGGGCAGGTGTTCGTCCCTCTCTCCTAGGTTGTCGTGGAGGTGAATATGGACTACTCTGTCCCCTAGAAGTTCCAGGAAGCGGTCGAAATTAGCCGTCGTCGTGTTCAGATGGCCGACGTCAAAAGTGACTCCTATGTCGATGCCCTCCACCAGCTCTGCGAGTCTGTCGCAGCTCTGGGCGTCCAGAATGGGAAAGCGGGGCATGTTCTCTACGCCGATTCTAATGCCCAGCTCCTCGCCCCAGTGAGCTATCCTGCGGAGCGATTCCCTGTGTATCTCGAGGTACCTATCGCGGTGTTTCATGCTGAGCGGTGAGCAGTGGCCTGGGTGGATGGTAACTACAGTGGCATTCATCTGAGCCGCGACCTCAAGGGTCTCCCTGAGAACCTCGAGGGAAGCTCTTCTTATGCGTTCGTTAAACGCCCCGATGTTCACGTCGCTGAAGGGGGCATGGATGCTGAGCTTCAGGCCGGAAGATTCTATGACTTCTGCGAAATGGCGGTAGTTCTCATGCGTCAGATAGTGCGGCCACTCACTCACGAATTCTATGAACTCAAAGCCGAGGTTTTTGACCTTCTCAATCCAGGCCTCAAACTCCCTATCAAGGGCCGTGGTTGAAAGCCCGAGCACCTCAACCACCCACTATGAGCTTGGCTATCAGGACGACATAAATCGTCCCGAATATATCGCTGTTGTTGGAGATGAGCGGAATTGCAACGTTGTCTGGGTCGATGTTCTTCTGGAAAAGGAAGTAGGAGATGGTGTAGGAGTAGAGCATGATAAAGAGGGCCATGAAGGGGTAGCTGAGCGCGAGCTCGTATACGACCCTCGGTTCAACGCCAAGCATGATGTAAGCTATAAGGATCCCAAAGGCGTTTATCAGCAGGCCGACAATTGGCGTCGTGAGGAAGAGTGAGAATATCTCCAAAAAGGGCTCCCTCGAGAAGTAACCGTCTATTTCACCGAGGTGGAGCGCTGTTGAAGTCTTGGCGGCTATTATAGAGCCGTAGTTTCCGAAGCTGCTCAGGATTGAAGGGTAGGCAAAACCGAGGATTATAGACGCCTGGATCAGCCCGCTGAAGCGCTGAAGTGTGAAGCCGGATATGAGTGAGAGGAGAGCGAGGGCCGTAATTATTGTAAAGAGCTCTCTGAGCTCCAGGAGCTCGGCCTTTCTAACCCTTGAAACTCCAATCAGGAACAGGAGGAGGACGATCAGAACCAAGTTGCTTCCCCAGAAGGTCTCCTTTGACCTTTCCAGGAGGAGTATGAACGCTATCAGCGCCGGAATCGTGAGCAAATCGCCCATAGAGGCGACGAGTGGAGCTGCCATGCTGTCCGGGTCTATCTCCTTCTTGAACGCGAATATCGTGACAAAGGCCGTGAAGTAGCCGAGGATAAGGGATACGAGTATGGTCGAGCCCACCACTACGAGGAGGATTTCAAGGGCATGGTACCGTATCCCCCTGAAGACTCCAACGGCCCATAGAATTGTGACGGGAATCAGAGAGAGGAGCATGGCTATGACGAGGTTCTTGAGGACCTTCTTATCCCTGAGGGATGGTTCGAGGTCACCGAGATACAGCATCGTGGAGAAGCGTGAGGCCATGGAGCCAAAAACGTTGCCGCGGAGACCCATCATGCCGGGGAGAATGACGAGGAGACCCGGGTAATCACGATTTATCTTGTCAAGGTACGTACCGAGGAAGGTTCCGCCGAAGAACCCAATTATCAGAGAGACGACTAACGACGGCAACGAGACTCTGTAAGCGTTCTTTACCTTCCCTTTGAGTTCCTGGACTATCACTGGCATCACTCTCCATCCCTCTCACCCCCTAAACGTTGACCTCGGTGGGTATTAAACTTTTCGCGGGCGAAAACTAAATAAGATTCCCCTCGATTCCCCTATCGGTGAGAGTCTGGTGGAAGAGTGGGACGAAATCGAGGTTCCCAAAAACGTTAAGGACATCTTCGTTGAGATGAAGAACACCGCCGAGCTGATGGTTGACCTGGCTTATTCCTCCGTTCTCTTCAAGGAGGATGAAATAGCGGAGGAGGTCCTTGAACTGGAGGAATATCTGGACCTGCTCAATTACCACCTCATGGTGCACGCCGTTCTGGCCGCGAGGAACCCCAAAGAGGCCGAGCAGATAACGTCGATACTCCACATGGCCCACGCTATAGACGATATGTCAAACGCAGCCGCAGACTTGGCCAAGATGGTTCTCGAGGGCGTCGAGCTCCACCCCGTTATCACTGAGGCCATCCTCGGCAGCGAGGAGATAATAGGGAAAATCTACATCTCGACAGACTCGCTTCTTGTCGGCAAGACCCTCGAGGAGCTTGACCTTGCAACTAACACCGGAGTTTGGATTATAGCGGTCAGACGCGGGAAGCGCTGGATATTTGACCCCGATGGGGACTTCAAGGTATTCCCCGGGGACATACTAATAGGCAGGGGCACGAGGACCTCGATAGAGTACCTCAAGGAGATAGCAAGGGGCAACATAAAGGTGATGAGCAATGAATGAGCTCGATGAGATTAGGAACTGCCTCATCGAGATGAAGGATCTCTCGTCCCTCATGGTTGACCTCGCCTTTTCCGCGGTCATGTACAACAGCGAGGATATAGCTGAGGAGGTCTACCTCTTAGAGGAGAGGATGGACGAGCTTACTTTGAAGGTCAAGCGCCTTGCCCTGTTGGTGGCGAAAAAGGAGGAAGACCCAGTTAAGCTTCTGAGCGTCATCGACATGGCCGATATAAACGAGCAGATTTCAGATGCCGCCTACAAGATTTCGGATCTCATCCTCAGAGACGTCGAGCCCCACCCGATAATTAAGAAGATTATGGAGGACACCGAGGAGGAGCTTGGAAGGGTAACGGTTCATCCTGGTTCTCTCCTCATAGGCAAGACCCTCAAACAGCTCAAGCTTCCGAGCAAGATTGGAACGAGAATTCTCGCGATAAAGCGCGGAACGCGCTACATCTACAACCCGGGAAAGGACGATAAGATAGAGGAGGGTGACGTCCTCATAGCGGTTGGCTCGGACCTTGACAAGCTCAGGAAGTTAGCGGGGGAAGAGGTAGAAGAGGAATGATTTCCCATATTAATTCCCGTTTCTTCCCCCGTTAATTACTTTCCAGCCTTCTTGAGTTCCCCTTTATGTCCTCGTCCGTGACGAGGCCTTTAGCGTAGGGGCAGAGCTCCCTGAGCGGACAGCTCTCGCACTTCGGCTTCACCGGCTTGCATATCGCCCTTCCGTGGTCAACCATGGCGTGGTTCACGTATATCCACTTCTCCCTTGGGATGAGCTCCCTCAGGTAGTCCTCGACCCTCTCCGGCTGAACCCTCGGAGGAGCCAGGCCCAGGCGCTTGCTTATCCTGTTCACGTGGGTATCAACTGGAATCGCCTGCCTGCCGAAGCCATACGCTAAAACTATGTTGGCGCACTTCCGCCCTATGCCCGGAAGCTTCATAAGCTCTTCAAGACTGTCGGGGACCTTTCCTCCATACTTCTCCAGGATTATTTGGGACGCCTTCACTATCCACTCACCCTTGGTCTTCCAGAGGCCGACACCGCTCTTCCTCAAGAACTCCTGCATCTCCTCAACCGGCGTTGCCGCTATCGTCTCAATGTCTCCGTATCTTCTGAATAGCTCCTCCCACACCTTATAGGTAACTTCATCACGCATCCTCTGGGAGATTATGCAGTGAATCAGCGTCCTGTACGGGTCGCCGATGAGGAGCTTATCCCTCGGGTGGGTCTTCGTCAGTATCTCCACGATTTTTTCGGCCCTCTTCCTTTTCTTCTCCCAGCTCTCGGAAAAGGTGAAGCCCTCAAGGCTTAACGAGCCTGACTTTTCGCTTGCCATGGACTATCACCACTGTGTCTTTGGAGGTGCTAACTTTATTAACTTCCTCGAACTCGTCGCTATAAATCTTTTGCCCGTTTTGGTTCAGAATTAGAACCTTTCTCGGGAAGACGAGAACGAAGCCGTTCTCGAAGGAAATCACATCTCTAATAGGCTCGTCGAACTCGAGGTCAATAACGAGCGTTTCTCCACTGGCTAACTCTACCCTTGTCCCCCTGCTGACCTTGAGGACTTCGGGCTCCGCGTAGATAACCTTGAAGAGGAGCGGCTTCCCGAGCAAATCAACTTCGATTTCCTGGCCTGCTTTAATTTCCCTGCCCATGAGCTTGGCTTTCAGTATTTCTTCGAAACCCGCTGGAAGTTCAGCATCGAATAACGGTTTCAAAATGAGCTTCATGACCATCCCCGAAACGTTATTCCCCGTAACGTAATAAGCCTTCCGAACCAAAATCTTTTTAAACGATATATCGTTCGATATATCTGGTGATGTATTTGGAGAGGCCAAAATTTAAGGGGCATCTGAAGCTTCTCATCCTGAGCCTTCTGGAAGAAGAGCCCATGCATGGTTACGCGATAATGCAGAAGCTCAGCGAGAGATTCGGGATTCCAACTCCAAGTGCTGGGGCGATATATCCTATACTCGCAAGCCTCAGGAGGAGTAGACTCATAGAGGTCGCGGGAGAGGGTGAGAGAGATAAGAAAGTTTACCGAATAACGGAGAAGGGGCTTGAGTATCTCGAACTTCACGAGGAAGAACTCCAGGAGGCCATAACCAAGGCCGAGCTTTTCAAAGAGTTCGTCGAACTTGGCGGGAGGGAAGTTGGAAGCGCTCTGCACCTTGTTTTGGAGAGCCTTCCTGAGCTCAGTGATGAGCAGAAAAAGGAGTTAAGCCACGCCATGAGGGAGTTCGCAAGGAGAGTTAAGCTCATTCTTCTCGGAGGTGATTGAAATGCACGCCATTGAGGTTGAGAATCTCGTGAAAAAATATGGCGACTTCGAGGCCGTTAAGGGGATTTCATTCAAAGTGAAGAAGGGCGAAATATTTGCCTTCCTCGGGCCGAACGGGGCTGGAAAGACCACCACCGTTCATGTTTTAACGACCCTTCTCAGGCCGACCGCCGGAAGGGCCATTGTGGCTGGCCACGACGTTGTGAAGGAGCCGATGGAGGTCAGGAAGAAGATAGGCATAGTCTTCCAGGACCCAAGCGTTGATAGAGATCTCACAGCTTACGAGAACATGCTCATCCACGGCAGGATTTACGGCCTGAGTGGAAACGAGCTCAAGGAAAAGATAGAGATGCTTTTGAAGTTCGTTGAGCTCTGGGAGTTCAGGGACAGACCTGTTAAGTTCTTCTCGGGTGGAATGCAGCGCAGGCTTGAGATTGCCCGTGCTCTGCTCCACGAGCCCGAGATACTGTTCCTCGATGAGCCGACCATAGGCCTTGACCCCCAGACGAGGGCGCACATCTGGGAGTACATCAAGGCCATGAAGGAGGAGCACGACATGACGATTTTTCTCACCACGCACTATATGGACGAGGCGGAGCAGTTGGCCGACAGGATAGCCATTATGGACCACGGAAAGATAATTGCCGAAGGAACGGCTGATGAGCTAAAGAGGCTCGTCGGGAACGACATAATCTACCTCAGGCTCGAGAGCCCGAAGGAGGAGCTCAAGTGCATAAAGGCGGACTTCATCAAGGGCTGCAGGCTCCTGCCAGACGGCAGGGTTCGGCTCGACGTTGAAAACGCGGCTGAGGCACTGCCGAAGCTCTTCGAGCTTGCCAGCGAGAGCGGAGTTAAGATACTCGAGGTTACCTACCACAGGCCAACGCTGAACGACGTCTTCCTCCACCTCACCGGCAGGGAAATACGCGACGAGGGCGGTGAGAGCAACGCGATGAAAATGGTCATGCGCGCAAGGATGAGGAGGTGAGAGCATGAGGGTCTTTACTACCATGATATACCGCGAGATAAAGCGCTTCATCCGCTCGAAAGCAAGGGTTATAGGCTCCCTCTTAAACCCGCTCATCTGGCTGATATTCTTCGGCAAGGGCTGGGCTGGGGCATTTAGCTTCCCTGGCGCGAGCATGATATTCGGTGGAGTTGACTACATGACCTTCATGGTGCCTGGAATAGTGGCAATGACAGTCTTCAACATGGGCTTCATGCAGGGCATAACGCTCATCTGGGACAGGCAGTTCGGCTTCCTCAAGGAGCTCCTCGTTGCCCCTGCATCGAGAGTCGAGGCGATAATAGGCAGGAGCGTCGGCGGAGCGTTGATGGCCATGATCCAGGGGACGATAATCCTCGCGCTGAGCTTCCTCATCGTTGATGGGCTGAAGCTTTCGGGGGTCATTCCAACGCTGATGATGGCTTTCCTCGTCGGCGTAGCCGTCTCAGGTCTCGGCATGGCCATAGGCATGAGGATGACAAGCATGGAGGGCTTCCAGATAATCATCACCATGCTGATGCTTCCAATGACCTTCCTGAGCGGTGCGTTCTTCCCAATAAGCAGCATGCCCAACTGGATGCAGTTCCTGGCCAAGCTCAATCCGCTGACCTACGCGGTCGATGGGGCGCGCTATTACCTTGCCGGAATAGAGCCGACGTTCAGCATAGCCACCGACTGGACGGTGCTTACAGTGCTCGCGGTGGTCTTCGTCGGAATAGCCGCTCTGGAGTTCAGGAAGGCCACCATTGACTGAGCCTTCTACCTTTTTGTCTTTTCTTTGAACCGCTCGTAGCTTATCCTGAACGCCTCCAGCACCGGCAGCTTTTCGCCCGCGAAGAAGCTCAGCATAGCCCCGCCGCCGGTCGAGACGTGGCTTATTCCTTTTATCCCGTACTGGTAGATGCTCGCTATCGAGTGCCCGCCACCGACAACGCTGAAGGCTTTACTTTCCCCTATTGCCCTGAAGACCCCAACCGTGCCGAGTGCAAACTCCTCACGCTCGAACACTCCCATCGGACCGTTGGCGACTATGATTTCCGCCTTGGCGAGCACGTCGCGGTACTTCTCTATCGTCCTAGAGCCTATGTCAAGTATCGGGTATTCATCGAAGAGCGCCTTCTGGTCGCTGAGCAGATCAACCTCGAGGCGTTCGCCCTTGTAGTCAACGGCAAAATCTACGGGCGTCTTGATGAATGGGTAGAAGTCGTCTAGTATTTCCTCCGCCCAGTCCACAAGGTCGAGAAGACCTTTTCTGGCCATAAACTCCAGGTTGGCATCTCCCAGATGGAACCCCTTGGCCAAGGTGAAGACGTGCCCCACCAATCCACCTGTGAGTATAAGGTCGGCCCTACCTTTTTTGAGGACGTTTTCAGCCACGCGGAGGGAATCGTCTACCTTCGCTCCCCCAAGAACGTAAACCCTCTGCCCATCATTGGTTTCGTATGCCCTGGTGAGCGCTTCTACCTCCTTCTCCATGAGGAAGCCCATTATCATCGGCTTTAAGCGGGCAAAGCCGACCAGCGAAGGCTGGCTTCTATGCGCAGCAGCGAAGGCGTCGTTCACGACGTAGTCAATTAGTGGAGCGAGCTTCCTCACGAAGTGGGTTCTCTCGCACTCTTCGAGGGACTTGTACTTGACTTCTTCTGCGGCGAATCTGAGGTTCTCAAGGATTACTGCCTCTCCTGGTTTGAGAGCTTTGATCTTCTCGCGTGCGTACTTTCCGAAGATGTCCTCGACGTATTCAATTTCCTGGCCGAGCAGCTTGCTCAAAATCTCGGCATGCTCCTCCGTGGTGATGTAGTCTCCCTTGTAGGGCTTGCTTTGGTGGGTTCCTATGACGAGCTTTGCCCCCTGTTCAAGGAGGTAGACGATGGTAGGCAGAACCGCCTGGAAGCGGGCGTCGCTGATTATCCTTCCATCCTTGACAGGGGAGTTCAAATCGACCCTCAGAAAAACGGTTTTGCCATGATAGTTGAAGTCGATGAGCTTGAACATCCCATCACCGTGGAGATGTTAAAGGGAGGACATTAAAAACCTTATTTTGAACACCTGCAGTGATAATGAACTCCGGGGAAAGTGATTTATAAAATAACTTCCAAATAATGATATTCAGTGGTGGATTCTTGCTCATGGGTGAGAATGATGGTGTGGACCTTGGATTTGATAATGCTTGCATCGGAGGAAACGCTTATTGAGAACGTCATCGAGCTATTGAAGAGAATGGGCTTTAGGAACTACGAGAAGGTTGCAAGCAAGAAAGAGTGGGGAATTGATGTAGTTGCCATACGCGATGATCCCATCTCTGGAACGGAAAAGCTCGTTATAGCGATTCACCCCAAGGGGCTCGCCGCTTCTCGAGACGTTAACGTCTTTGCCGGCCTCGTGGATAAATACAAGGCCGACAAGGGGATACTTATCTCGATCATGGGGTTTACAAAGGACGCTAAGGTTCTAATTTCGAGGGAATACAGGGGAAGGGTAATCCCGTGGGACGGTGAGAAGCTCGTCTCGCTCTTCAACAACTACTCCATCGAGCCTCCCTCTGAGCTTATCAGAATGGCAGAGACTAAGAAAGAGAAGAAAGTTGAGGAGAGTCCGCTCGAGGAGTTCGAACTAGATGCTCCCCTGCTGTATGAGTTCTCAGCCGATAGTGTCGTTAAGAAGGTTGCCTCCTTTGCCTCCTCGAAGTATCCGATAAAGGCAGAGGAAGTTGAGCTCGAGTCTCTCTCAGTTACCCTATCTAGCGCCTACATTTTCTCGTGGTCCGTTGAGGGCGGAGATGAGAAGGATAAGGCCGTTGTTTTCTCGTCCGATAAAGTCGTCCTCAGGGCCACATCCGACGAGAAGCTTCGCGTTCCTATCACAAAGACCCTTCTCAATGACCGCTCCATAATACGCGCCACCGAGAGGAATATCGAAGTTCCAATAAGCCCAAGTGAGGCCGTTCTTATACTCAAATCAAAGGCCTCAAAAGACCTGAACGTCCCCGAGGGCAAGGTGGTCATCCACGAGAGGAAGAAGGTGTATGTTCCGAAGGTGGCCGAGCTTGAGCTCAAGGTCGGGGACAACAGGGCGAGAGCGGAGATAAACCTCGAGAGTGGTGAAATTGAATTCAACATATCGCCCCTTCCGGATGAATATTTTGTGAAGAAAGCAGAGAACCTGGTTATGGACTCCATCGGAGACGAGCCCACTGAAATCGGGCTGAAGAGGGAGAAGGGAAAGGTGAAAATTACTGGAAGAACCGAGAGGTTCTCCTTCGAGGTTTCGTTCAACGAGTACACTGGGCGGCCCCATAGGATGGAGTGCCTGATGAGCGATGAGGCTCTCAATGAGCTCCTGAAGACGGTCTATCCCAACGGGCAGCTTTTGGGTCTGGAGAAGAACAAAAAACTCGTGATCGCCGAGGTTCTGGTTGAGGACGGCATTGCCGTCCTTGAGGTTGATCTCACGAGGGGGAGCTATGCCGAGGTGAGAAAGCTTCCTTCGCCGGAGGACGCATACAAGAACGTCAAAGATGTCATAGAGGGCAACTTCCCCCTCAGGAATCTGGAGCTTAAAGGCTACCGCGTGCTCGAGCATAAGTACCTCGAGCTGAACCTGGAGAGCGAGGATGGAAAGGCAATCGTGAAAGTCGATGGTGCCACGGGGGATGTCCTTGACTACCTTATTGAAATAAAGCCCGAACGTGCCAAGGAGATAGTAGCCGGTAGGTACCCGAACTTCACAATAACTTCTATTGAGGAGGCCGATGCAGAGTACATTGTCTCGGCTGAAGACGAGAAACACGAAGTGAAGATCCGCGTGGGCAAGGACGGAAAGTTCGTTAAGGAGATTGACAGGATCCTCAAACGGGGGCTGGCGGAGAAAATCGCCGAGGAGAAGGCTAAGGAAATCGACGAGGAGGCAGTCCTCAAGGGAATTGAACTTCACGAGCACTGGGAGGTCGAATTTGCTGGAGGGACTAAGGTTGGAAAGTTCCTCCTCCACAGGGCCACGGGGGAGATTCTCAGCCAGGACGTCCGCTTCACGGAGATAGCAATAGAAGCAATGTACCGCGAGCACATCAGAAAGAAATACGGAGAGGAGAACCCAAAAACGGAGAGACTGGCCCACTACAAAGATAAGGCTTACATCAACCTCAAGCTTTCAGGAAATGACAGGTTCTACTACGCCAGAATCGATACCAGAACTGGAAGGATACTCAGCGAGGATACCGTGCCAATAAAGGGGATAACCTCAAAATTAAAGAGGATACAGCTGGAGAGCAAGTACAAGTGAGTCATGCCATCAGCATGTTTTCTATCATCCTGATGGCTTCCACTATTTTCTTTTCCGGCTTTTCTTCGTTCCTCGGTATCTCAAGGTTGATGACGAGCCTCTCTTCCTTCTCGTCCTCGAGGTCGTATATCTCAAGCTCCTCTATCTCGACGTCCTCGAAGATGCTCTCTATCTCGGGGCTGATTATCTTTTTGTCGTTGCCGTAAACTTCGACCCTGACCATATCGTCGGTGGTTGATGCGACCACAACTATCTCGTAGGAGCCGATCTTCTTGATGAACCTTATGACGCTGCCGTACCCCTCGATCTCCTCCCTGAAGCCGAGCTGGCGCATTGTGCTCCTTATCGCCTCAGTCTTGCTCTTTATCTTGTTGAGAATCCTCTCGCGGAGTTTGTAGCTCTCCTCAAGGGCCTTTTTTATTCCCTCGCCGGTCTTGTCGACCGTTCCCTCCCATATGCCTATGACCTTGATACCCGATGACGTGGGCCTGAGCTCTATTTTAATTGATTTAACATCAAAGTCTCTCAGGTCATCTATTTTAAGCTCGCCAAGGGTGAGTATGTCAAACTCTATTCTCACGAGGTTACCAAAGGCCTTCCCCTTAAACTTCACCTTCACCACCATGGTGGGGTTCAGGGGATGGTTTAAAAACTCTTCTCTTCCTAGACTCTCAAAAGTGGGCAGAGAGTAATAAGAAAAGGGAAAATGCCTCTCACTTCCTCCTTCTAAGGAGGAGTGGAATCATCACCAGACCAACGAGAGCGGCTGGACCGCAGGTGCTTTCGCCAGAGGCAGTTGAGGTGGTTGTAGTTGTTGTGGCAGTGCCCGAGTATGTGTACTCAGCTTCTCCAGTGTTGCCGTAGAAGTCGGTCGCTATGACCTTGATGGTGAAGCTCTCTGCGTCCACTCCAGGAATCTCGGTGAAGTAGGTTGCTTCAACCTCAGCCGGCTTCATCGAGAAGGCTGGATACTCAGCAACGACCTTTCCGTCGACGATGACCTCAACTTTCATGTCCTTGATTCCGACGTTGTCGTTGGCGCTGATGTAGACCTTAAAGGCCTGTCCCGGCTTGGGTTTGCTCGGCGAGAGGTAGCCGATGCTCACCTCTGGTGCCTTGGTATCGGTCTCTTTGACCACTGCTATCTGGCTCACTCCCTCTGGAACGGTGACGTTGAGGAGCATGTAGTAGGTTCCGCTGATTTCCCTCTCGCCCAGGACGGTGTAGGTTATGTTGGTGGCCTGCGGGTCTATCTTAGCTCCTTCTGGAATCTCGAGGACAAGCGGCCCGCTGATGCTCTGGCCGAGCTCGTTGATGAACTTGACTGCCGTCCCCTCTTCACCGTTCTGCCTGAAGACTATGAACTTCTGCGGTATCGGGAGGGAGATTATCGTGTTCTCGGCGAAGAGGTCGTCCACGAACGGGAACTCAACCTTTCCATCGGAATAGACATAGATGACCTGGGAGCCGTACCAGGAGGGCTGGGTGTAGCCCCTGTTAATGTCAGTCTGGCTCGGTGGGTTGCTGGTCTTATCCGGGGCGCCAGTGGTGGTGAGGGTGTAGAACCAGTGCTCGTTGCCGTTCTTGTCGATGTAGAGGACGGGCTTGTCCTTGTGTATGTGTCCGCTGAGGATGAGCTTGACATTGTACTCCTCCACTATCTGGAGGAACTTCCTTGCGATGTCCTCATATTCCCCGTTCTTTCCGACCCAGTCCCAGCTGGCGAGCTTCTTTATCTGCTGCCAGTCGTTGTCGTCGAAGGCAGTAAGGTTCTCAACGACTCCTCCTTCGTACCTGCTTATGTACCAGAACGGGTGGTGGACGAGGACTATGGGTATCTTGCCTGGGTGATCCTTGAGAACCTGCTCCATCCACTCGAGCTGCTCCATCTCGGGGTGCCTCTCCTCGCCGCGGCTGTCGAGTCCTATGATGATGAAGTTCCCGATGACCTCATAGAAGTACCTCGGGCCAACGTATTCGGTGTAGTAGGTCGGTGGGTGGTCATGGTTGCCCTTCACGCTTATGAAAGGTGTTCCGGCAGCCGTGGCGTGGAGTATGGCCTCGTCGAGCATCTGATAACCTGCCCTGTCGCCGTTGGTGTCGACATCGTCACCTGTAGCGAGGATAATGTTCACAATGTTCTCTCCATTCGAACCCACCATTGCGTAGTACGTCATGAAGCTGTCGGTAGCGGTGTAGCTGTGCAGGGGTATCGGATTCTGGCAGTACTTGAGTATCTCGGTGATGCTCTTCTGGAAGTAGTCACCGCAGACGAGCCCCATCTTGGAGCCGCTCGTGACGTGGAGGTCGCTTCCCTGGGCTATCCTGAGAACAGTGGGTGCCTCCTTCATGACCCACACGCCGTTGGGTATGGTTACCTCGCCCTTGTCGCTCTTGACGACGAGGAAATAGACATCTGGGGTTGCATCATCAGGTATCTTGGCCTTTATTACACCGTTCTCAGTGCCTAGTATCTGGAGGTCGTAGGGACCGTGGAGAATTGAGATTATCTGGAGGCTCTGGATTGTAACCCCCTCAGCGGGGTAGATTTCAATTGTGTCTCCGGGGAGCCCTATCGCTGGAGCACCTGGAAGTGGTTTGACTAAAACCTCTCCTGGGGCGAGGTCAGTTGCTACGGCTGAAACGGTGGTCGTTGGAATTGCTGCCAAGGTAAAAAGAGCTACCAACAGGGCTATTATTCTTTTGCCCAGCATGGTATCACCAAAACATCCATAGGAAAAACTGGATTATAAGTTTTCCCTTTCTAAACAGCGTTTTGAAGCTCAGGGGTTCCATCTGAGCGACGAGACTGCCCATCCCATCATTTTCTCGGCAATTTCGGAGTTTCCGCCGAAGCGTTTGTACATCTGATAGTTTATCCAAATTCGCTCGTAGAGGTTCCTTGCCAGCTCAACCTTTACCTCCCTCGTGGCCACGAAGAGCCTCGTCAAATCAACCGCCATTTCGAGGAGAAGGTAATCGGCACGGCTTATGGGTCGAGGGGGAAGGGAACCCTCTATAACCCCCTCTGGTTTGAGGGAACACCTGAGAACGGTGGCCTTTCCGAGCTTGTCCTCGTGGGTTTCTTCCATGAGCTTAACTTCCCCATAAACCCCCGGAAGGCCTTTAATCCAGCGATGGGGCTTTCTCTCCGCGAACTCAACGTTCACTGGAATGTTTAGCGCGAGCTTGACCAAGAGCTCGACGTCGTTCGTTATCTGAATCGAGGCGTATGGATGGGCTTTCAGCTCCTCGGCACTTCTCCCACCGAAGAGCTTGAAGTTGAGAGCCTCTCCCTTCCTGACCACACCTACTGGAGTGGCATTGGAGTGCGTAACCAGGAGAACCTCGTAAACCTGTCCTTCGTTGAACAGTTCGAGCATCCGTGCCACCAAAGGGAAATGGAGAAAAGGGAATTTAAAGCTGCTGCTTTGGAAGGACGATTATATCGTCCCTATCAACGTAGAATGTGACCTCTTGGAGCGGCCTGAGGTGGGCAACTTCCTTGTCGCTGATGGTTCTGGAGATAATCCTGGTCTCTCCGAAGAGGCCAACGACCTCGACAAAGAAGCCGTAGTACTCGATGAGGTCTACTGTTCCGGTGAATGAGACCGCATTCTCGACGGGCTTGAGCTTTATCCTCTCGGGCCTTATGACGATAACGACTTTGTCGCTCTTCTCGGTGTAGTAGAGGCCATCCAGCCTTATGCCCTCGAACTCGACGGTAACCCTGTCCCCGTTCCTCTCGACGACTTTAGCCGGAATGACGTTGGTCTTGCCCATAAAGCTGGCTACGAACTCTGTCCTGGGGCTCTCGTATATCTCCTTGGGAGTTCCGACCTGCTCAACCGTTCCGACGTTCATAACGGCTATTCTGTCGCTGATTGCCATGGCCTCCTCCTGGTCGTGGGTGACGTAGAGGACTGTTATTCCAAGCTCGCGCTGAATCCTCCTTATCTCGGAACGCATCTCAAGCCTGAGTTTGGCATCGAGGTTGCTCAGAGGCTCGTCGAGGAGGAGTATCTTTGGCTCGACTACCAAGGCCCTAGCGATGGCGACACGCTGCTGCTGACCGCCGGAGAGCTGGGTTGGATATCTATCCTCGAAGCCCGAGAGCTTGACCAGCTCCAGCGCCCACTTGACCTTCCTCTCTATCTCATCCTTCGGAAGCTTCTTGATCTTCAGACCGTAGGCGACGTTGTCGAACACCGTCATGTGTGGCCAGAGGGCGTAGTTCTGGAAGACTAAAACTGCTCCCCTCTCGCTGGAGCTCATGTAGGTAACGTCCTGGTCGTCGAACCAGATGGTTCCGCTGTCCGGGAAGTCAAGGCCAGCTATTATTCTCAAGGTTGTGGACTTTCCACATCCGCTCGGTCCGAGCAGGGTGAAGAGCTCGCCGTGCTTTATGTCAAGGTTTATTCCCTTGAGGGCGACGGTGTCTCCAAAGGTTTTGACGATGTTCTCAAGCTTGACCTCAACCATTTCCATCACCTCATGTGAGACCGATGAAGGAGTACCTCTGCTTGGTCAGCAGGTTGACAATCACGATTGACGTTATCTGCACCACGATGAGGAGCACACCCATCGCGGCCACTATGTGGACGCTTCCAGTTGCTCCCCTGAGGACTTCGGCCATGTAAGCGGTCATCGGCATCTTATCTGGCTGCATTGCACCGAGGGTTATGCTCGTGCTCGTCTCGCTCATGGCATAGACGAAGCTCAGCATCGCGCCTCCGAAGACGTTTAGGTAAATCAGAGGCATGAGGACGCTTGCTATGGTCTTCCACCTCGTTGCGCCGAGGTTCATGGCCGCTTCCTCAAGGGAAACGTGGACCTGCTGCAGTCCGGCGTAAGTTGAGCGCGCCGCGAAGGGCAGACGCCTGATGGAGTAGGCCAGTATGAGCACAAACGCCGGGTTGAAGGCGTTGAGGTTCGTTGGGTCGAGGAAGGTTCCCTTAAAGGCCGATGAGAAGAAGTAGAAGTATCCCATCGCCACGACGATACCTGGGACGGCCATGGGCAGTATGACAACGCTCTCGAGTATTGGTCCGAGCTTGCCCTTGAACCTGCCCGCGGCATAGGATGACGTGATTGAGAGCAGGATTATGAGCACTATGGCCGATCCAGCGTAGGTGAGGCTGTTGACGATGGCGGAGCTGACCTGTGGATCAGTGAACATCATCTTGATCCAGTCGAGGGTGAAGCCCTGCGGGAGCGGGGTGGTGCTCCACTGCTCCGAGAAGGCGAGCATTATGACACCCATCTGCGGGAAGATGGTGAAGATCAGCAGCGGAACGAGGACGAGGTAGATTATAGCGGCCTGCCAGGGCTTGGGCTTTGAAACGCGCGGCTTCCACCTTCCGCCCTTGCTTATCATCGAGTACTGCCTCAGGCTGACGTACTTCCTGATTCCAAGGAAGGCCGCTATGGCCAATACGAGCATGATTATCGAGAGGGCCGCTATCTTGGGGCTGGTGACACCGAGCTCGTTGATGAAGCTGCTGTATATCTCGTAGGAGATAAGCTTCTTGGCGAATGGGTGGCTGTGGAAGACTATTGGCGCGGCCAAATCCTCGAGGCTGAAGATGAAGACGAGCGTCGCTCCGGCGGCTATGCCCGGAAGGGCGAGCGGGAAGGTCACCGTCCTGAAGAGGTGGAAGCCTTTGCTTCCGAGGTTTTCGGCCTGCTCCTCCAGGGTTGGGTCGATGTTGATGAAGCTCGCATAGGCGTTGAGGTATACTATTGGATAGTAGGCCATTATCTGCGCCAGCGCGACACCGGCGAGGCCATCAACCTTAATGAGCGGAAGAATGCCGAGGATGTCGTGGAAGATGTAGTTGAACACTCCGTTTATGGCGAACATCTTCTTGATGACGTAGGCGTTGACGAAAGGAGTGACGAGCAGCGGGATGAAGAGCAGAATTCTGAGGATGTTCTTGCCCTTGAAGTCGTAGCGGGCCATAACGAAGGCGAAGACCGTTCCGAGGATGGCCGTGGCCAGGGTGACAACAATCGCCAGTATGATTGAGTTGAGAATGATTCCAAAGTCGAGGCCTTCAAAGAGGTAGAGGGTTTCTCCTCCCGGCCCCGGGACGACTTTGACGAGCTCTCCGTCGGGTCTAAAGCTTATGTACGTTGGGTCCGTTAGTATGCTTCTGAACCACTCAAGGGAGAAGTGTCCGTCGTATATGAAGGCCACACCGAGCATTAAAACCACGGGAATTATCAAGAATAGCGCTATGTAGCTGAGTGGAAACAGATACGAAAAAGCTACTATCGGCTCGAAGAGCGGCGTTCCAAACAGCCTCTCGCTCCATTTGCTGACTTTGGCCAAATTGAACACCTCCTTGGGTTTATGTCTTGCCAACTACCACTGGCCGAACTGTCCTGTTTAAAAATCGTGGGTTTAAATAGTTTGCCGTGAGAATGTTAAAGAGAAGAAAATTAAGAAAAGCGCGGGCGCGGCCCTTCAGCCGCCGATGAGTTCTTTGAGCTGCCTTTCGACGTCAAGGTACTTCTGCCTCGCTGATTCTTTCCACTCGGTCATTATCTGGTCCCTGAAGTTGGCGTCCTCCAGGAGCTTGTCGTTTATCTTGGCCGCGTACTCCTCGGTGAGGGTTACTTCCTGGCCAGTCTCTGGGTCTTTGAACTTTATCGGGGCGAGCAGCTGAGCCTTGAGCTGCTCGAACTGTTCGTCGGTTATCTTGCCCTCATTGTGGGCCTGGACGAGCTCTACCCAGACCCTGTGAAGGTCGGCGTTGGCATCAACGAGGGTGGCCTTGAAGTACTGCTTGACGACGTTAACGGTCTTGAGAGCCCTGGCATCATCGAAGTATATGCCCTGGGCCTGGAGGGTGAGGTTGTAAGCCTTCCAGAGGTCGGGCCTCTGCTTTCCTGCGTCGGTATAGAAGATCTTCGGGTTAACCGGCATCCTGTTAACGTGTTCGTCGAGCCATATCTTCTGACCGTCGGTAAGGAGCCAGTAGATGAAGGCGTAAGCAGCATCGACCTTGTCAGGTGAGATGCTCTTGACGATGGCTATCGGGTCACCGTTGAGGACGCTCTCCCCGCTTGGGATTATGTAGACACACTCCGGGTTCTGCTTCATTGCGGTGTATCCGTAGAAGTCGATGGTGGTACCAACGGCGATGTTTCCTGCTATGACGTCGTCCCTAACGGCATCGCTCGCGTCGTATATCTTGGCGTTGGCGGCTATCTGGGTGAGAATCTGCCAGCCCTTGTCCCAGCCGAAGGCCTGGAGGATGATCTGGTAAATCCTCGTGTTGGAGGTGCTCCTAGTCGGGTCAGCAATTCCGACCATCTGCGGGTCCATGGCGAAGGCCTCACTTCCAAGGTCCTCCCACTTCTTGGGCTCCGGGAGGTTCCACTGCTTGAGAACCTGCTGGTTGATGGTAAATCCGAAGGAGGAAAGCGCAGCTGCTATCCAGTAGACCTTGCCGTCGTCGCCGTACCTGATGAGTGGGATACCGTTTATCTCTTCTCTAATGTCGGTTCCGATGAGACCGAGAATCTTTTCGTCCTCTATTGGCTTGAGATAGCCGAGCTTGTTGAGATCATCGAAGAGGGTTGGACCACCGCCCCATGCGAGGTCGGCATCGCCGCTGTCAATGAGCTTGATCCAGGTCGCTTCTGTGGCCTTGACGAACTTGAGGTCAACGATGTTGTACTGCTTGGCGACATCGCTATTGAGGAACTCTTCCTTGGTGAGCTTCTGTATGGTGGTGTCGTGTCTCGTTAAGATAACAAGGGTTATTCCAGAAGACCCGCCGTTGCTGCTGATACAGCCGCTCGCAACGACGCTAAGGGCAAGGAGCAAAATAAGGCCGATTGATGCCAGCTTCTTCATGGTTTATCACCTGCTTATGTTCAATCGGTTGAAATTGCTCAAAGTCAATAAAAAATTAATGGTTCAAAAGGCAAAGAAAAGTGGGGAGAAGAAATCACTTCCTCCTTCTGTAGAGGGCAAGCGGTATGAGAGCGAGGCCGACCAGAGCAGCCGGACCGCAGGTGCTGTTTTCACCGGTCTCGGTTGCGGTCTCCTGACCGAGGTTCTGCTGGACGGTTATGGCCCAGTGGATGAAGTTGGTGACGAACTGCGGGCCGTCGAGTTTGACATCCTTGTACTCGGGAGCCCACATCGGCTCGTAGCCGCCGTAGGGGGTCTCACCGCTGACGATGAGGACGTTCTTCTTGTCGTCGAAGAACTGGACGGCCATGAGCGGGAACTCGCCGGTAGCACCGACCTCGTAGGCATTTGGAGCCGGGTCGGTGTTGTCAACTATCTGGCCGCCGGAGCTGGTGCTGGTAACTATGATGTAGATTCCCTCGACATCGGGGGTGAGCGGCTTCCAGTTGCCGCTGTCGTCAACGTAGGCAACAACACCCGGTCCGTGGAAGAGAACCTTTCCGCCGTTGGTGAGGTCCTTGGTTATCATGTCCTTCTCGGGAGTGTCAGCTTCGGGGTTGACGATGGCAACAACACGGTAGCCGGCACCGGCGTTGCTGTCTGCGTCCTCGACGGAGGCCTGATCAAGCCTAAGGTTGGCACCGATGGCATCGAGAATAGCGTTGGCAAAATCAATCCTGTCCTTACCGTCACCGTAGTCGCTGTCGCCGGCAATCCAGAGGATCCTGTTGCCGTCGTTCCACCACTGGACGATGGCCTGGATTTCATCCGGGCTGAGAGCCTGGCTTGGCTGGCCGAGGATGAGGAAGTCGATGTCCTTAATAACATCGTAGGTTATTTCGTTGCCAACGTTCTGAATTCCAAGGGTGTCGGCAAGG